>JBFHVM010000064.1:0-12937 GCA_041589495.1 Oleiphilaceae bacterium
GTACTAACTCAAACCAAACGTCACTCCTTTATTGCTTCCCTGTTGGGTATCAAGCACGTGGTCGTCGCCATCAACAAGATGGATCTGGTGGATTACAGCGAAGAGCGTTTTAACGAAATCCGCGATGACTACCTGAAGCTGGCCGATCGCCTCAAGTTCAGTGACATCCAGTTTGTGCCCCTATCTGCATTGAAAGGCACCAACACGGTCAGCAAAAGCGAGCACACGCCCTGGTTTACAGGTAAGCCACTGATGGAAATTCTTGAGACGGTTGAAGTTGCAGCTGACCGTAACTTCGACGACTTCCGCCTGCCCGTGCAGTACGTAAATCGCCCCAATCTCAACTTCCGTGGTTTCTGCGGCACCATCGCCTCCGGCTCCATTCAGCCCGGTGACAAAGTGATCGCCCTGCCCTCACGTAAAACCAGCACGGTTAAGTCCATTGTCACGTTTGAGGGTGAGTTGGATCGTGCCTTTGTCGATCAGGCCGTTACACTGACTCTGAATGATGAAATTGATATCAGCCGTGGCGACATGCTGGTGAAACCCGACAATCTACCCAGCGTTGGCAGTGCCTTCGAGGCGCATGTGGTGTGGATGACCGAAGACGCGCTCAAGCCCGGCAAACTGTTCGACATTAAACTGGGCAGCAAACTGGCTTCCGGCTCCGTGCAGCGCATTGAGCACGTGATTGATGTGAACACACTGGAAGAAGCCAAGGCCGAACAACTCGATCTGAACAGTATCGCCCTGTGCGAGCTACACCTCAACCAGACCGTCGCCTTCGACCCCTACGACAATAACCGTGCAACCGGCGCCTTCATCATCATTGATCGCCTAAGCAACGTGACGGTTGGCGCAGGCATGATCGTGAAGCAGATTGCTGATGATCAGCTCGACACCTGGGAGCCCGTGAGCGCCGGCGAACGTCAGGCGCGCCTGGATCAACAGCCCGCCATCATCGCCTGTCAGGGTGAAGCAGGCGAAGCGCTGGCACAAGCCGTTGAGCGTAAGCTGTTTAACCTCGGCCGCACCGCCGTGCTCGTCACCAGCCACATGGCCGAAGACGAAGCCCAGCGTCTGGTGATTGCCAAGGCATTGAAAGAAGCCGGTTTGATTGCCATTCTGACCACGGTTCAGGCCATCGACAGTGCAGACAGCAATCTCAGCGCCACCACCGATGGCGACATCGGCAAGGCGGTGGCGGCATTGCAAGCCTAGTCAGGCAAAAGAAACCAAGAAGAGATCGCATAGTGAATTTAGGCGAATTCTTCTTAAACGGGTAGGCGCTGGCACCTACCCGTTTTTCGTTAAGCCCATAGTTAACAGGAATATCCATGGCCATACAGTCATTGATCATTCACCACATTGAGCGGTGGCAGGAAGAACGGCCCGCCACGCTCAAATTGCGAGATAGCGCCAATCTGGTCTCCGCCGATTACGACGCACTGTTCAGTCAGCTCAAAAAAGTATTTCAGTTTAAAGCCGGTAAACTCTTTGGCCGCTTTGAAGAGAACTTTAGTGACTTTCCTTTTTCTGCATGGCTCAAGGACCAACAAGCCGGCCGTTCGGGATTTGAAAGTCTCGTACAGCGCTACATGGAGCATTTGAAAAGCCTGGTCGATAAAACTAGCGAAAGCTTTGAGGCCTATGTAGTGAGCGTACTCGAAGATCGCGCCGATGGACCACGCCTGTACATTTTTATGCTCGATACACAAAGCCACATGCGCATCGACAACGAACTGAACATGGAACCGGTCGATACCATCAACACAGGCAAGCTCGATTATGCCTTGCGGGTGGAGCTTGATGAGCTCGAAGCCAGCGAAGACGCCTCACCCTATCTGTGCATGATCCGCAGCCGTGGACAAGCCAAGCTGGGTGAAGCCTTTACCCAGAGCGTGGGCTTTAAAAACAGCGTCGATACTCAACAGGAAACCGAAACCCTGATGGAAATTCTGGCCAACTACACGCAGCGTTCCGAGCCTAAAGAAGCTGCCGCCGTACGGCAGAAGGCCTACGATTTTTGTGTGGAACAGCAGCAGCTGGGCGAAGCCGTGCCGCTAAATGAGCTGTCGGGCTATCTCGATGAAAACGCCCCCACACGCTTTGCTGAGTTTGCCGAGCAAGAAGCCCAGGTTGATGCCAAACGGGAGTTACGCCCCGACACACGCAAACTCAAACACCTGGTGCGCTTGAGTGGAAAAGGCAACGGTTTAAGCCTGTCGTTTTCTTCCGACCTGATTCAACAGTCCATTCTGTTCGACGAGAAAAGCGATACGCTCACGATCACCGCTATCCCCAAAACGCTGAAGAAGCAGATTCTCGAACACCTCAAGGAACAACAGGATGCAGAATAAGCTGAACCAATGGCTGCTCATGGCAGCACTGATTTTCACTGCGAGTATCGGCGCCGCGCACGAAGGGCACTGTGAAGACACCGATCTCGGTGCCACCATGGCCGAGATGAAAAAGCCCTACAAGGCACTCCGCAAGGCAGTGAAGGCGGGTGACGAGGCACTCTTTCAACAACTGGCTGCAGAACTGCTTGAGCAGAGTCGCACCGCACGCGAACAACGCCCCCTGCTGGTTAGCGAACAACAACGTAAAATGGCAAAGTATCAGCAACAGATGGATAAGCTCATCGAACTGCTATCAGCTTTAAGTCAAAGCAAGGCGAGCGATGCACCCGCGTTGATTGAGCAAATACAAAAGCTCCGCAAGCAAGGCCACAAACGTTTTCGTAAGGAATGTGACTAACCGGCAAGGCCGCAGCCCTAACCAAGTCACATTTTTGCGCACACGCACAGCAGCTCCCGGGCAACTTGCAGTACACTACCTGCAACAGTGCGATTACGGCAAACAACAACCACAATAGGGATTTCTATGCGCAGGCCACGCATTCTGGCAGTCATGCTCGCCGCCATTCTTTTCAGCGGCTGTGCCGCCGTTACCATTACGGAGAGCGGCCAGCCCGATTTTCGCTACCGCCCCCATTATGAGCAAAGCCGTCACTTTTTCCTCTGGGGACTGATAGGCGAACACACTATCAACACGCGCAGCATTTGCCGCGACAAACCCGTTGCGCAAATGCAGACCAAGTTTAAGGCGATGGACGTACTTTATGCTTCACTGACCCTGGGCCTATACCTGCCTCGTACTGCAATGGTCTGGTGCAAGAGGGAGGAAGTAGAATGAAGTTACTCTTCCGCCTGAGTCTGATTTTATCAATAGCACTACTGCAAGGCTGTGCCGTTATACACTTTGAAAACGGCGAAGCCCTGCCCGATCCCGAAGGTGGTTTTTCGTGGACCTTTGGCCTGTTCGAAGACGACGAACTGCGTGCTTACGACGCGGGCAGCGGTCTGCGTTTTCGTAAATGGTATCACCACGGCGTCTTTCAGCTCGCTGAAATCAGCAACCCCCTGGAAACCAGCGAAGAATGCATTGGCCTGGAATGGAATCAAGTAACCACCGAAGTGACTCCCTTTGATGCCATCATGGGCACACTCGACAACGCACTGTTCATCAATGCATCTTCCGCATGGCTGGACCTCTGGTCGCCCTGGAGTATCGAATATTCCTGCCGGGATCCCAAACCAAGGCGTTAGAAGCTGGGCATTCTGAGCAAAACGTGTTGTATGTCAAAGTTAGCGAGTAACTCCCGAGAGTAACACGCAAGAATCCGCATTTCGCGTCAAGCTCTTATGGAATAAAGTCAATCAACAAGTCGGTTACTATAAAAAAGCGCTCTTTGGCGGCTGTGACACCAAAGGTATTGTAAATATTTCCAGGTTTTTCGCTTCGCGCTTGAGTCTAGCTAAAGTGCTCCCCAAAAGCTGAAATCGAATCTCACACCCAGGCCGGAAGACGCGCTCAATTCCCGGTGCTGCCAACGATCTCGCAACACTTCAGCCGGTGAGCACTCAAGAAGACCACTCACAACTCTTCGAAACGAACCCGCTCTCCACCCCTCACATGAGGAAATTCGAGTTTTGGCCGAATTGCTGTAATAGCAGGAGAAGCTTGAAGGGAGACGGGAGGCGTTTTTAGGGGCAAGGCCGAGTAGAAGGTCTGGAGTCTGACTCTAAAAGCAAAACCCAGATTTAAAAGGGGCCAGCCCTTTTCCTTGCACGACCACTCAATACCAAGCGTTATAAGCTGCTTGACGGTTTTGGGCGTTGCCGCGACACGGGTTTCTCCCCTTACTCTTTATTTCGGTATACCTATCTGCATCACGAGCACCTTTTTTAACTGCAATGCGGATTTAATGGAAGTTACTAAAAAACAAAAATGATTGGCCTTTCACGCGCACAGCGTGAACATCTATTTGAACAACTATTGTACTGAACTTAGAACATGCCCCAATAATAGTTGGTGAATGCGCTTTCTCGCGAAGCGATCAGCCCCCGCCCACGATCGAAACTTTGCAAGCGCTCCATTATTTTAGGCTTTGCAGATAGAGAGAGATGCGCGTGGCGAAAGACACAGAGCGACCATTGCTTGAACTGCCAGAATACCCCTCCTCTCCCGATTAACTTACTTATTTTGTGAATATTTTTCACATCTATTATTCATTTAATTCGTTTTATTCGCGAATAAAGCAGAAGCATACTCTGTTCGTAGCGTAACCATAAAACAATCGAGCGGTACCATGAACAGTGCAAAAAATTTGGCAATTGAAGCGAGCATTTCCCCACGATCCAAACAAAAGGAAATGGATATACGTAACTGGATCGCCAAAAAGGAAAGTGTTTGTCCTTATGCCCCAGGTCTTGCGCGCTTTGTACATATGCCAGCAATAGAAGCCATTAAAATGGAGCATGTCTATTATTTCGCTCAAGAACTAAAAGCCTTTTACGACGACAAAATAAATGGCAAGCGCGTTGGACGCTGGATGTTGATGCCCCATGAGGAATGGGAGAGTCATGAAGCAGCGCATACTTATTCAGAGCGTATTTTCTGGCTTTTAAATGCCGCGTATTACCATTTAATGCGGGACAAAAAATCCTTAAATCTGGCTCTCAACCAGGCGCTTCCGGGGTTTGACAGGGGCTTTAAATCCGATATTATGAACCCAATCATCGGCAAACAGCCCAAGCGGAACGCCGATACAGTGCCCGCCAAAAGCCTGTTCTATTCAGCCTTGTCTCCTCTCTACAAAAGCAAGAAGTTCTACCGCTATTCCCCACATGCCCTGATCCCTTTGGTCTACGCATCGGAGTTTGAGGCGCTCAGCGTGAAACACCCAAAAGTCACGGAGAACGTAACCTTTACTATGGCGGCATGTGGCTTACGAGAAATTCTCGGTGACGAACTGGAACTGGATCTAACAGATTTTCGCAAGGAGCTTCCACATTGGGGGGCAATAGTGGATCGCAGCGCCGCAATCATGCGCGCCCAAGCAAATGGATTATCTTCTAAATCTCCCGAAGTAATGGGCTGCCCTGCCAGCAACCTCAGCTACTTCAGGCTCTGTAACCCCAAACTTATCGACGCGTTTTATCAGCGACACCAATCTATTCTGCCAACTCTTTCAAGATTGGTAGATATATCTGGCGTCCGCCCCAAAGATCTCATCAAAGCGGCATTTGCCGGGAGCGGTTTGTACGTCGTGCCAGAATATCCTGAAGTGAATGGGTATCAAGCCACTTACCACTGAGTGACTGACAGCTTTCGATAAAGAGATTAGGCAGTTTTTTAGGCATGGCGGAAGTTGAGGTTGCGTGTTTCCTTGTACCTTGAAATACCCAACTTGAAATGGCTTCTTAGTTTCGCACTTACGTCATGGCAGGCTCAATCTAATGATAAACTTATCCAAAGACGTATACCTCCCACCAAAGTCGTCCTCGCGAACGCAGGGATCCATTGTTTGAAATGTATCAACCTGCATAAAATTCAAGGATGAATATATGCAACCTGCCGTCTATATCATGGCCAGCGAAACGCGTGGCACTCTTTATATTGGGTGACAAGCAACCTCATCCAACGTGTTTGGCAACATAAACAAGTTGAAACTGAGGGCTTTTCAAAATGATATGGAACGAAGAATCTCGTCTATTTTGAACAGCATGAATCTATGCTGTCGGCAATTCAAAGAGAAAAACAGCTAAAGAAATGGCGTCGTCAATGGAAGTTAGACCCGATATTTGAACATAATCCAGCATGGGAGGATCTATGGGAATCGATCATTGGGGCTTCGTGATACAAAGACAATGGGTCCCCGCGTTCGCGAGGACGACTTTGGTGGGAGGTATACGTCGATGGATGAATTTAGCTCTAAGTTGAGTCAACTCAGGCTGTAAGCGTCAGACGTCAAACGTCCTGCTGCTCAGCGGCCAAATAATAGCTTCTCCTATCTACCGTTCCGCGCCTCGCGCAACTTCCGCCAAGCCCAATTTCCCGAAATATAATACGGGCCACTCGAAAGTCTGCTTATCCACTTTTCAGATAGAATCGGAGTCCCGTCAACCCACTACTTGCAGGGCAAAGCAGATTAGTACCGCAACTCAAAATGCCTCCTACTACGCCGCAAGGTATAGAGAAAAAGCAGCCCCAGCAGAATAGCACTGGCACCTAAGCCAATACCCAAGCCCGCCCAGACACCGACCGCACCGTATTCCTCAAGCAAGAAATAAGCGACAGGAAAGCCCACACACCAATAGGTAAAAATAGTGATGGCCGTGGGCGAAGCGCCGAGCTTGAAACCACGTAGCACGCCCATCAAAATCACTTGCCAGGCATCTACAAACTGGAATAGCGCGACCACAAAAAGGATGGCCACCGCTATGCCCAGTACGGCTTCATAGTTATTGGCCGTTGCCGGATCGATAAACAGATTCACCAGCCATTCGGGAATGACCCAAAACAGGGTGGCGGCGCACAAGGCACTGACCGAACCAAGGAGTAAACCCGCCCGGGCGGCACGCAAGAGATCATCACGCTGGCGACTGCCATAAAGCTCTCCCACTTTCACCGATACGGCCTGGGAGATGCCCAAAGGAATCATAAACGTAAGGGCGCTGCATTGCAGGGCCACCTGATGCGCAGCGAGGGCCTGCACCCCCAGCCAACCGATCAGAATGGCGGCAGCAGAAAAAAGACCAACTTCCATAGCGTGGGCCATGGCGATGGGAACGCCCAGTTTGAAGGTCTCGCCAAGTTGTTGACGACTGAAATGCTCCCAACCACTCCAGAACGGGTAAGGCTTGAACAAGGGCTTGCGGTAAACCAGAAAGGCCAGACTGAGAAACATACCCAGTGAGATGATACAGGTGCCCAGCGCGATGCCCTGCAAGCCCATTTCGGGCAGGCCAAATTGGCCGGTCATCAACGCCCAGCTCACGGGATAATTAAGCACTGCAGCGATCACGCTGATGGGAAGAATCAGAGCCGGATCACCAATACCCAAAATCAAACTGCGCAACAGGATAAAGCAAAAGGCCGGTAATAGTGACCAGACGACGACTCTAAGATAGGTTTCAGCCATATCCACCACGATCCCGTCCTGCCCCATCCACAATAAAGCGGGCTTAATGTGCCAAATCAGCGCAGCCGACACGATGAACAATAAAACCACAACGACCACACCCGATAACAGGGCACGATGAATTTGCACTTCGTTTTTCTCGCCCCGGGCGAAAGCAATGAGGTTGGCCGTGGCGACCAGCACACCAATCCCCACAATAAAGAAAAACTGGTAAACAACGGAACCCAGGCCACCACCGGCAATTTCAGCGACGCCGAGCTGACCCATCAATAGGGTATCTATAAAGGTCATGGAGGCCATTGCGAGCTGGCCTACCACCATGGGTATGCTCAGTTGCAGAATGGACTTAAACACTAATTGATTTCGCTCTTGGCTGCGGTGCCGGAGCGTACCGAGGCGTACCAGACGGCAGGTTCGATGATCTCGCCATCCTCATCGCGCAGAGGCGGGTAAGCCAGGCCTTTCTCGTGACAAAACTGCGCGACCTTGGGATGGGCCCAACGGAAAAACGTTTGCCAGTATTCCTTATCATCAAGTCGCACCTGGTCGTACAAGCCTGCCTGTTGGCGTTGACGCTGTGCCTCGGCAAGAATAATGGCAGCGGCAACCGAAACGTTAAAGGATTCCACCATCCCCATCATAGGGACGACCACATGGGCATCAACCTTGGCCGCGGCCTGATCGCTGACACCCTGCTTTTCATTACCCAGTAACAGCGCGCAAGGCTGCGTGTAATCCACCTCGCGATAATCCACGGCCTCGGCCGAAAAGTGCGCGGCATAGATACGATAGTCACGTGCTTTGAGATGATCGATCGCGACATTCATATCGGTATGACGTTCGATATTCACCCAGCGGTCGCTACCCATGGCCGTGCCACTGTAGGCCCGGTGTTTATCCCACGGCCAAACCATATGTACTTCGTGCATGCCCACAGCATCACCGGTACGTACCAGTGCCGCAATATTGCGCGGTTTGTGGATCTGTTCGGTCAGCAGGGTAAGATCCGGCTGCCGGCGATCGAGCGTTTCGCGCAGTTTCTGGTAGCGTTCCGGTGTCATAATTCAGCGTGTCACCACAATCAGGACATTCACCGCCAGCATGGCTGCCATACATAACCACGTAAGCGCCGTGCCATAAAAGCGCCCTTTGGACGGACCGTTCGCCCGTGACAAGCCCCAGGCATGGGCAATACGTGAACCCAACAAAACCAGGCCAAATGCGTTCAACAACCAGGGGGTGAGATGATTGAGTTCGAGCATGGCCAATAGAATCAGAGCGACGGGGATGTTTTCAACCGCATTGGCGTGCGCCCGCACGGCACTCTTCATGGCTTTGGAGGCTTTCTCATCGCCCAAAGCGATGCCTTCACCTCTTCGAAAGGTCACCACTCGATAGGCCAAAAAAAGAATCAATGCGACCAAAGCGGAGGCGTATAAAGGGCTATAAACTAACATGGGTCTTCCTCGTTATTATGTTGTTATGGGGAATTTCTTGCTTGTCAGGCGCCGGAACGCGGGCCTTTACCAGGCGTAGAACCGCCATTGGGGAAATTGGTCACCGAACTGCTGGTCTTCACCTTGGGCACCCCGCCCTGCTCTACTTCGTCAATACGTACGATGGCGTTCATCGGGATGTAGGTGCGTTTTACACCATTGAATTCGGTTTTGAGACGCTCCTCACCGGGATCGACCAGCAGCTGCGAGCGCTCACCGAACAGCAATTGCTCGACCTCCACAAAACCATACATATCAGAGGGATAGACATGCGTCGCGTAGATTTCGTAGATATCTTCGTGGTTATAGAAAATAACTTTGTAGGTGCTCTTTGGTTTCATTTGGCGTCTGGTACTTACTACTCAAAAACAAGCTGCGCATCATAGCATGAAAGCTCTGCGGCATTGCATCTTTCGGTGCGCATTGAACACAGCATTCCGACCACGCAAAAGTCGCCACAAAAGTCACAAAGTTTTGCTACAACTCACGCGGGCCAGGCGCTATAATTCGCGGTCATTTTTTCAACAGGTGTATGCGGATTAATGGCCAAAAAGCTTTTCATCAAAACCCATGGCTGCCAGATGAACGAGTACGACTCGGCGCGCATGGCAGACCTGCTGCGTTCCGAGCAGGCAGTGGAAGTCACAGACAATGCTGACGAAGCGGACATTCTCCTGCTCAACACCTGTTCCATTCGCGAAAAAGCCCAGGAAAAGGTCTTTCACCAACTGGGTCGCTGGAAAAAACTTAAAGAAGCCAACCCCGAGCTCACCATTGGCGTGGGCGGCTGTGTAGCCAGCCAGGAAGGCGACGCCATTCGCGAGCGTGCGCCTTATGTTGATGTGGTATTTGGCCCACAAACCCTGCACCGCTTGCCCGAAATGATCGATGCCTCCAAGCAAGGCGAAGTGGGCATCGTGGATATCAGCTTTCCGGAGATTGAGAAGTTCGATCACCTACCGGCACCCGGCGTAGAAGGCCCCTCCGCCTTCGTATCAATCATGGAAGGCTGCAGCAAGTACTGTACGTTTTGCGTTGTACCCTACACCCGCGGAGAAGAAGTCAGCCGCCCAGTAGCCGATGTGATCAAGGAGATCACACATCTGGCCCACGAAGGCGTACGCGAAGTGAATCTGCTTGGCCAAAATGTGAATGCCTACGAAGGTGATAGCGAAGATGGCGACACGGTGGATCTGGCCGAGCTGATCATTATGGTTGCCGCCATCGACGGCATTGACCGTATTCGCTTTACCACCTCGCATCCGGTGGAGTTTTCCGACAGCCTGATTGATGTGTATGCCGAAGTACCCGAATTGGTCAGCCACTTGCATCTGCCAGTGCAAAGCGGCTCGGATCGTATTCTGGCCGCCATGAAGCGTGGCCATATGGCTCTTGAGTACAAGTCCAAGATTCGTCGTCTGCGCCAGCATCGCCCCGACATCAGCATTTCTTCCGACTTTATTATCGGCTTTCCCGGTGAAACCGAGGCTGACTTTGAAGCGACCATGAAGTTGATTACCGACATCGGCTTCGATACCTCGTTCAGCTTTATTTACAGTGCCCGCCCCGGTACACCCGCCGCCGACCTGGAAGATGACACGCCAGAAGAAGTGAAAAAGCAGCGCCTCGCCATTCTGCAGCAGCGCATCAATCAGCATGCACAGGACATCTCTCGCAAGATGGTCGGCACACAACAGCGTATTCTGGTTACCGGTTTCTCGAAGAAAGATCCCGGCGAATTGCAGGGCCGTACCGAGAACAATCGCGTGGTGAATTTCAAAGCCTGGCAGGACCGCCGAGACGCCGAACTGATTGGTCGTTTTGTCGATGTCACTATTACCGAAGCTCTGCCCAACTCTTTGCGCGGCGAGCGCATAGACGAAGCCCACTACTAGGCCCTCACATGTCGAAAAATCAGTCCGGTTCCAGCAAGCAACTGCGCCTCGAACCCGATGATAACCAGCGCCTCGCTCTGCTCTGCGGTCAGTTTGATGAAAACCTCAAGCTGATCGAGAGACGTACCGGCGTGCGCATTGGCTATCGTGGTAACGCTTTTAAAATACAGGGCGACAACGATGAGCGCCTGCAATCGGTAGCCGAACTGCTCAAGCACCTGTATCGCGAAACCGAGGCAGGCCAAGCCATTACACCCGATACCGTGCATCTGTTTTTGCAGGAAATCGGTGCCGAATTGCTTAATGTCGACTCCGACAGCCTTGAGGCGCAAGTCATCACCACACCCCGCCTGAAGATTCGCCCTCGCGGTGATAATCAGATGAAGTATGTGCGCAGCATTAAACAGCACGACATTAACTTCGGCATTGGTCCGGCAGGCACCGGTAAAACCTATCTGGCGGTAGCCTGTGCGGTCGAAGCGCTGAACAATGAAGAAATCAAGCGCATTCTGCTGGTACGCCCTGCGGTGGAAGCCGGCGAAAAGCTCGGCTTTTTGCCGGGCGACCTGGCGCAAAAGGTCGACCCCTACCTGCGCCCTTTATACGATGCGCTATACGAAATGCTCGGCTTCGATCAGGTCGCCAAACTTATTGAAAAGAATATTATTGAAGTGGCACCGCTTGCATTTATGCGAGGTCGCACCCTTAACAACGCCTTTATCATTCTCGACGAGAGCCAAAACACTACGCCGGAACAAATGAAAATGTTTCTGACGCGTATCGGTTTCGGTTCTACCGCCGTGATTACGGGTGACATTACGCAAACTGACCTACCCAAAGGCGCGAAGTCAGGCCTCAGTCAGGCACAAACAGTCCTTAAGAATGTAAAGGGTATTGGCAGCACACACTTTAGCGCCAAGGACGTGGTACGCCACCCATTGGTACAACGCATCGTTGAAGCCTACAACCATCACGACACCCTGAGCGAATCCCGCAATCAGCGCAAAGGCCAAGCATGACCACCGCTCTGATCGATTTACAATGTGCCAGTGGAGCCAAAGATTTACCCTCCGACGATGATTTGAAAACATGGGTAGAAGCTGCGATACAAGGTGACAAACAAGTCAAAGACGAAGTCGAGCTCACCGTGCGTATTGTCGATGAAGACGAGAGTCAAACACTCAATCGCAACTACCGCGATAAAGACAAGCCGACCAATGTGCTGTCTTTTCCATTTGAAGCCCCTGCGCAAATCGAGCTAAACTTGCTCGGAGACTTGGTCATATGTGCCCCTGTCGTTGCACGCGAAGCCGCCGAACAGGGCAAAAGCCTGCGCGCGCACTGGGCCCACATGGTGGTTCATGGCACCTTGCACCTGCAGGGCTACGACCACATAGAAGAACAGGAAGCAGACCAAATGGAAGCACTCGAGACCCGCATTCTGCAGTCACTGGGATTTGATGATCCCTATGAGATGTCCGTTTAAGCTTTCTGTTCGTGTTACGTATTTAATCAAGGAAACACCTTCTGCCCTATGAGCGAAGACCAACCGAGTAGCCCGAGCCGCTCCTGGCTCGAACGAATCTCCCAGGCCTTTTCCGATCAGCCGGAATCCCTGCGCGACATTATGGAAATTTTGCGCGAAGCTGAAGAACGCAACGTCGTCGACAGCGACTCCCTCAGCATCATCGAAGGCGCCATGCAGGTGACCGACATGCAGGTGCGCGAGGTAATGATTCCCCGCTCGCAAATGATTACGGTTAAAGCGAGCCAGGAACCAGAGGAATATATCCACGAGATTATCGAATCCGCCCACTCCCGTTTTCCGGTGGTTGGGGACTCCTCTGATGATGTAATTGGCATTCTGCTCGCCAAAGACCTGTTGCCACTGGCACTCAAAGGTGAACTTAAAAAAGGCCGCGTCGGCGAGTTACTGCGCCCTGCCTCCATTGTTCCCGAAAGCAAGCGTCTTAATCAGCTGCTTAAAGAGTTCAAGCAAACCCGTAATCACATGGCTATTGTGGTCGATGAATACGGCGGCATCGCCGGCCTGGTGA
>JBFHVM010000065.1:0-12869 GCA_041589495.1 Oleiphilaceae bacterium
CTGCAACAAACGAACATAAGCCATAGCGCTCTCATCAGCCATATGCGCAAAAGTTTGCGCGCCCGTATTATCTTCGAAAACGGCCCGATAAGGCCGCAACAGAAGACTGAATAAAGGCTTGCCCAGGGCCAGAATAAATAGCAAATACATCGCCGAAAGCAGAATATCGTAGGTAGTCATGGTGATAAAAATCGCCTGATCACCCTCAATCGCGGTTTTGACTGCTGCCATGTTCGGGCCACCACCGGTATAGGCACCCACGGCGAGCCCGGCTATCTGCCAGATATGCTCCAATTCGGGCGCAAACACCACCGCCAGCGCCGCGCTGAGGCCACTCACACAAACCAACACCAAGGCCATCGACAGCATGGTCGAGCGCGCTTCGCTTAGTGCCGCTCGTACATCTACCGAAAACACCAGCAGAGGTAAAGCCATAGCAATGGCCAACTCGGTCACCTGCGTTTTGGCTCCCATTACGGACTCTACTGTCAGCCAGCCCAACATATCACTCAGTGCAGAAAACAGAATACCACTGCCAAAAGCCAGCAAGACTAACCCTAATCGTTCGACTTTGGGCCAGCCCAAACAAAGTCCGATCAACACTGCTGGCGCCAATAAACAAAGCAACACATGTAGCAGGGTCATAGCTTACTCGCTGTATCAGCACGCAGATCAAGTCCTTCAGGATAATTCAGCACCGACCACCAGTCGTTAATCTGCCCGTTTTCATAAACCGCAATATCACCAAACTGCAATAACACCGCTTCGCTTTGTCTGGGACGCAAAAACATCCAGTCACCCGGCTTAAGATTTGCTCCTGCAGGCATCGCCCGCATTTCCTGATTACTCGATGGACCAAATAATGCCACCGGCTTGGCTCCAGCAGGGTACGCCGGATCGGCCAACCAGTTGCCGCCATAAATAAAACAGGCCTGCTTTGGCAGCATGCCAGTTGAACGCATTACTCGAGACACCCATTGAGGCCCTGGCAGCGCAGGCGCCTGTAACGATTTGATCACCGGTGTGGCAATCCACGCTGCAGGCTGATGTTTTTCGAGAGTAAACACATCAAAGTCAACAGGTTTAACCAAGGCCGATGCAGTTGCTAGTTCGTTACAAAATTCCAGGTCGTCATGCTGATACAAGGGATAGGTCGTGCTGCCTCCAACATTAAGGCACAATCCCTCGATCACACCAAACTCCTCACGAACAAGAGCAACAAACTGCCTGTATTTAGCCTTTGCCAGCTTTAAGGCGCCATCCGGCCCGCCAAAAAGCAGAGGGATTTTGGTGATGTGTGCCTCGTAGCCCATCAAGCCAGACAAACTCAAGTACGATGAATTCTTGATGTAGCGCAAGGCGGCAATAAAGGCTGCATCCGTTGAAAAACCACCACGATGCAAGCCCACATCAATTTCGAGACTAATACGCAACTTACGCTCATGTTGGGCTGCAAAGGCTTCATATTCTTCGAGTCGCTCCGGCGAATCCACCAGCCACTGCACCCGTTTGTATGTCTCGTTGAGAGGGAGTTTTTTTGCTGCCACGCCCCTTTCAAAGTAATGCATAGCAGCGACGGGCAGCGGCTTACCAAGAAGAATATCTGCTTGTTTAAAATAATTGAGCACCTGCAACATGAACGGCAGGTGAAAACACATGAGGCGCTGACTCCCCGTCTGAGTCAAAACATATTCAAGCAAAGGAAGGCTGGGTAAGGACTTGGCGACGAGGCGAAAAGCAAAACCGCAACTCAATACCTGCTGAAGCCTAGCGATATTGTGATCCACACGTGCTTTATCGAGCACCAGTACCGGTCGAGCACAGCCGATGTCATTAAGTGCTTGGGAGATGCCTTTGAAATAGGATTGTTGCTTATCCATCGTTTTTATTGTTATCCCTGCTCTAACCTACCTATGACACGTTGTTAACTTGGCCCGGTATCGACTTAGGTGTAGAGCTGCACAGCATCAAGTAGGTCGACATTTATGTCGACGCGGAGTCAGATCATCACATCGCATTGGGTGTAAAAGCTACATCATCTTCGCGATCTACATCACAATTATTTTTAATGCTGTGTCGACATAAATATCGACCTACACAAACCGCCTTACTGAGAAAATTACGAAACCAATTACAACAGTACAGTTCTTACCATTCAGCTCCCGGAAACAGTAACATAAACATTGTTCATATAATAGCTTTGCCATGCAGGACTACTCATGGACATTATCACCCTATTACGCTTTGCTGGTATCGCGTTTCTAGCCATGAGCTTGCCGGGATTAACTCGAGCCGACACATGGGAGTCTGCCTCGCCACCCGGACTTATGGCAGAAACTGATGCCCATTAACTTGCGTGTGGACTACTGGGATTATCTGGGTTGAAAAGATCCGTATGCGCTCCAGACTTGCCGAAGCTGAGCATGACCTTTGAGGGTGACCAGCTGCACATATCATGTGCCAAACAAAACTCGTAACGAGAGCAAGATCTTTGCTCATATCGCGCGCCTGGGCTTTGGTCGTCTGGCTACGCACTGACAACCCTTATCGCTAGGAGAAACTGGCTTATAGATTAAGCGCTGCACTCAAACCTTTTTGCAAAAGCGCCGCAGTGTTACCTTCGCCACCCTTAAAATAAGACACCATCATCTGAGCGAAGCGCGAAATCATATCCGGACTCAGCCCCAAGGCCTCAAATTGCTGTGTTACCTTGGCAATCCCAGACAAACTCGAAGCACTGGCTCCCATCGTCGACATCACACCAGACAGCCCACCGGCCATACCACCACCTTTACCAGCCAAAGCGGGAGCGGCGGCCAGCAATACATCGAGGCCAGGCATGGCGGATCCCAGTTTATTGAACTCTCCTTTGGATAAAGACGACTGAGCCAGCTGCAAAAGTGCGCCAGTGCCCCCTTCGGCCTGAGATGAACTAATACCCAAATTACGGCTGAGTTTGGATATGAGCCCTCCCGCCAGCTCCTGCTGACTGTCTGCCCCACTCGCTTCAACCGGGTCGGGGCTGCCACCACTGCTCATAGAACTCCCCAGAGGATTGCTGGCTCCGGGGAAAGCAAACCCCGAGACTGCAATCACCGTGAGTAGCAAAAATGTAAGACCTCGAATCAAAGCTGCTTTCATAATTTTCACCTTCGTTAGGCATAACACACTATCCAGCCAGCATACCTTTAGGGGCACGCTTTTCCGATAAAACTGTAGCACAGACCTTCAGTTTCACCTTGTATACGCGGTATCGGATGACTAATATTTCAATGGCTACTGGATGTTACCATCAATGATTCAGACTTTGTCTTTATTTATGGTCCTACAGGGTTTGCAAGAATGACTAACAACGCACTGTCTCACTACGAAGCATGCCGTCTTGCCGATTTGCACGAGCTGAACGTGCTGGACACGCCTGCCGACCCCCGTCTCGATTCCATTACCCAATTTGCCGCCTCGCTATTCAATGCCAAGATCGCTTTAGTAAGCCTGGTTGACCAGACTCGGCAATGGTTTAAGTCTAAACAGGGCCTGAATGCCAGCGAAACCACGCGCGATATCGCATTCTGCAATCACGCTATTCGCGAAGACTCCCTCATGATCGTTGAAAATGCCCTGGAAGATGCCCGTTTCCTTAACAACCCTTTGGTCAATGGCCCCCCACATATTCGGTTCTACGCGGGCGCAGTTCTGTTTGGCAATAGTGGTTACCCTTTGGGTACGCTCTGTATTATTGATGACAAGCCACGTGAACTGGACGATGGCAGCAAAGCCATGTTATTGCGCCTCGCCGCCCTCGCTAACAAAGAGCTGCTTTATAAGTCAGGCGAGACCGGAATCCGTCACGAATTAGAGCGAGAGCTGATTCAGGAAGTTGCAGAAGCGCTGCCCAATTATTCCCGCATCATACGCAAACTGGAACGAGCACTGAAAAAGCCAGAGCAACAATTTACCGTTAGCGCGTTCGCTCTGGATCATTATCGTGAGTTTGTCATCGGATTGAGCCCTGCCGAACAGAAACTGGTTCATTTGGAAGTCTTCGACAGATTAAAGTCACTTTCAGAGTTGGGCTGGGAAGTAGGCATGCGTGGTGAGGGGCGATTCATCGCTTTTATTCCTCAAGACCTGGACCGTAACGCTCTATGCGAACAATTATTCGCGCCCTTTTCGACACCATTATCTGTTCGAAACCACGTTATGACTGTGTCAGCGGGTGTCGCTCACGCTCCCCAGCATGGACAAAACGCCGAAATACTTTGTCATAAAGCCTGCTCTGCCAAACCTTTTAACCCCATAGGAGCCCCTTCGGTACTCCATGAGTTTGAGGTCTCGCGAAGCGAAGCCTTTAGTGAACGGCTCAATATTGCCAACCGACTGCGTTTTGCGATAGACAATGATGCTCTCAATCTCGTGTATCAGCCCAAGTTCAATCTCAACAGTGGCTCTTTATGCGGAGCCGAAGCTCTGTTGCGCTGGCATGATGATGAATTAGGCCCCGTAAGTCCGGCCCTGTTTATTCCTATCGCAGAGGAATCCGATACTATACTGGCTCTGAGCAATTGGGTGCTCAACGAGGCCTGCGCACAAATCAGCTACTGGGATGAACGTGGTCTTTATCTGTCTCACCTGGCTGTGAATTTAACTGCCCGCGAATTAAGACGTACCGATTTTATCGATTGGATTACCAAAACCATTAAAACCCACCGGATTGCGCCCCTGCGTATCCAGTTTGAAATCACCGAACGTAGCCTGCTCAGTGATATTGCTACCGTGCGCGAGAACATGGAAAAGGCCAGCAAGCTCGGTTTTAGTTTTGCGCTTGATGACTTTGGTACGGGCTACTCGTCACTCGCTGAATTGCATCGTCTACCCATTGATCATCTCAAAATTGATCAATGTTTTATTAAGGACCTCCCCCACAGCAAGGAAGCCAATTCAATTGTCATGGCCATCCTCAGCATGACCCAAACTCTGGGCATAGCCACCGTGGCCGAGGGCATAGAAGAACAGGCTCAGTTGGACTTTTTAAAAGACGCTCGATGTGAGATAGGGCAAGGCTATTTACTGGGCAAACCCTGCGATGCAAGGTCTTTTAGTTTCTCAGATGAATCTGTCCCGGTGTAGAATTAAAAATTCTCGATGGATTTTAAATTGAAGTGTTGACAATGCTCCGATGAATAAGTAAATTGCGCCCCTCGATTGACGGCGCAGCCGCTAATCAGAGCCCAGGTGGTGAAATTGGTAGACACGCTAGCTTCAGGTGCTAGTGGGGGCAACCCCGTGGAGGTTCAAGTCCTCTCCTGGGCACCAAACATCGAAAGCCTCGATCGCAAGATCGGGGCTTTTTTGGTTTTGGGGTCGTATAAAAACGAGGACTGCCGGCCAGTGCTTTTTATGGGCGCTGCGCGCCGCTGGGCACTGTCGTTCGAGCGGTACTCGAACCCTCTCCTGGGCACCAAACATCGAAAGCCTCGATCGCAAGATCGGGGCTTTTTGGGTTTTGGGGCTGTAGATGATTTTTGTCGACATAAATGTCGACCTACAGGATTGGGTTATACCACTGCGCATGTAGGTTGGCCTTTAGGCCAACGCGATGTCTGCGTTAATGCATGAAGTCCCATCAGCAGAGTAGCCTTATCGACATAAATGTCGACTTATAACAGTAAGGGCTTGTAAGTCGGTCCTATAGGCCGACTACGATGTTTGTGTCGGGATATAAACGGATTCACAGCTCAATTTACGACCTCGACCCGCTCTTTCTGCTTCCGGCAATACATCCATACTGGGCCATAGACCGGTCGCCAGCGCTTCGCGATAATCCGGCGGCAAACCTGCTTCAAGCATAGCCTGTTGTGCCCCCACGACATTATATTCCAAGCGATGCCAACTCACTTTTACGCCTTCGTTCTGTGGCTCCAGCAGCATATACCAGGTACTTGCCTTACCATCATTGGCAGGCATGCCAATCACGCCGGCATTTAGCCACCAGCCCGCCTGCAACGCCGAGGCGAAGGGCATACCACAGTGGCCACCAATCACCACATCTGCGTCACATTCGGCCAACAGCTGGTTCTTATAATCCTCTAGGGTTGAGGCAAAGACAAACTCATTGATGGACAGCGGGCTACCATGCACACATAGAAAGCGCGAGCCATTTAAAGAAAAGCGAATGTGGGCAGGCAATGCATGCATCCACTGGCGCGCTGTATCGTCCAGTGCTGCATTCGCGTGACGATACCAAGCCACGGAGAGCACGGAACAGGTACTGCCCTCCTCAAAGCCGCAGCCGCAATCTTCAGCATTGGCGCCCAAGGACTCCTCGCAGTTTCCCTGCACCACATTCACACCCCAGTTGCGAATCAGATCCACCGTCGCCTGTGCATCGGCACAATAAGCCACCACATCGCCGCTGCAGATCACCTGCTCCGCCGTCAAGCCAAGTCGCTCCGCTTCGGTTCGCATGGCCTGAGTCGCCTGCAGATTACTGTAGGGGCCACCGAAAACTAATAGAGACTCCTGCATTTCACCAAGATTGAGCTCGTTCATCCAGCAAGCGAACTCACCGCACGCGGCCGCGATAAGGCACCACCGACAAAGAACATGAGCACGCCGCCGATCAGCACAGCCGCCGATATCCAAAGTAGTTTGGTATATTTATGCACTTCACCCAGCCACTGGGTATGACTCGACGATTCCAAAAAATACAGAATGGCTCCGCCTACCGCCAAGGCAAAGGCGCCCAGATAACTCCATACCGGGATGTCGGAACGTCCGCCCCAAAGCGAAAAGAAAATCACCGGCGCAAGATACATCGAGGCGGTACCGCTGACCGCTACCGCGCTGAACAGATCTTTATTGCCGAAGAACACCATGGCCAGCCCTGCCAGCATAAACAGCACCATAACCAAGCGACCATTACGCATGGAGGGTGCTACCACGCGCATATCCACAGCCACCAGTTTAGCCGAGCTGGATAGCGTACTGTCGAGGGTCGACATTGCCGAAATCACCAGCGCAGCGTTGAACAAAAACATGGGCACGTCACCCAAAAGACGCAATAGCACATCGTTCATGGCTTCGCCGCTTTGGGCATAGGCGCCGGCCATTACGCCCAGCGAACCAAAGGACATGATACACAGAATACTGATCCAGGCAGCATGGACAAAACTGCGGCGAGTAAGGCTGCGATCGGCAAGAAAACCACGATCCATCATTACCGGATCGTGCATGGGGTAACTCCACACCTGTAACAGAGCGACAATCAATAGGATAGGCCCGGGCTCTGATATCACAAAGGGTGTTCCAAACAGGCTTTCACTGCTCACATGCCCCGAGAATACAGCTAGCGCACCCAGTGCAATCAGTACCGCGATAAACACCACCATCTGAAAGACATCAGTACGCAAAGAGGCATGCAATCCACCGAGCATGGCATAGGCCAGCGTAATACCCGCAAAGGCCATAACCGCAATGGTATAAGCGCCGGTGCCCGCAGCACCAAAGAGAATGCCAATCACCAGAATATTGGCAAATACCTCACTCACCAGACGTAGTCCAATCACAAAGTTGTAGCAGGAGGTGCCGGCTGAACCAAAGCGGTCGCGCAGAAAATCCTGCACGCTGTCGTAGCCATGCTTAAAGCGCAGTGAATCGATGATCAAACCACCCGTCACGAAAGACAGGTAATAGGCCGCATAGGCAATGGTGCCCCAGATGCCGTAATAAAAACCCAGTATGGCAGCGTTAAGTAGCGACCTTGCAAAAATCCAGGTTGTCACCTGACTCAACACCAGAGTCAGTAAACCCGGTTGCTGACCAGAGGGAGATAAGCCCTTAAAGAAGCCATCCTCGGCGCGTGCACGAGGTGATAACAAAACCGAAATCAACGCCACAATGGCGATGGTAAGTGGCAGGGCAACAGACATGTGCAGACTCTCTTGTCGAATTCTTGTAATGAATACGCCGCCTGTTTACGGATACAACAGGCTAGCTTTGTTACTGCCAGACTAGGCTAGCGTTTAAGTAGAGTGCTGGAAAGCGTTTTAGTTCCGGAAGCTTAAAAGATTTTGGTCTGGGGTCTGGGGTCGGAAGTCAGACGTCAGACTTCTTCAAAGCTCGCTATAAGAGACTTGCCAGCACCGCCACGCCAACATAACCAAAGCCAAGCGTTGCCGGTAAAAAGCCCAGCAACACACGCATCTTTTCACCCATCGTTTCAGGGTTGGCCATTTTGGGTTTGACGGCCAGCACTATAAAGCCGAAGGGGTTGTACAGTGCGCCGGCGCAGAGCAATACGATGACCGCTGTGGGCAAATCAATCTGCAAGCGATCAGCTAAGTAGTAGCACACCACCAAGAGCATGCACATCAAGAGATAATCGATATGTGCACGTATCAACTGATGAGTCGCCGGAAAGCAACGTTTAAGCACGCTGATTTTTGCGTACAGGATTAATGAAGCCAACCAGGCGAGGGCAAGCGATACCAGTAATGCAAGGGCCGCGGTGACCAACAGGTAATCATGAGCTAACATGTAGGTTCCTTAGTTTTTAGTTATTCTATTACCAATCAAATTCCATACGTCGCGCCGTTTGGAGCGCAAGATCACGGTCGAAAAGGCGAGCAAGCAAGTGCAAGCTCATATCAATGCCGGCAGAAATTCCGGCAGACGTCACGATCGCCCCTTCGTCTACCCAGCGCGTATTTTCTTCTACGGTCAAAGCCGGGAACAACTCACGCAGTTCGGAAATATCATCCCAGTGAGTGGTGACTCGCTCTTTCGTCAGTACGCCTGACTGCGCAAGTAAAAAGGCCCCGGTACACACCGAAGCAGTGATGCGGGTTTGACAGGATTGTTGTTTGATCCAATGTAAAACCGGCGCTTTGTGCATCTCTTCGTAGTGCCAACCGCCCGGTACGATCAATACATCTAGCTGATCATGTTGCTGGATACTGGCGTGAGGTAACACGGTAAATCCTGCCCGCGCTTTGACTGCTTCGAGACTTTGAGCGATCAGCGACACCGTGATACTGCGGTCGTCTGAATCGGCATTTGCGAGAATACTACTCGCCTTGGTGAACACCTCAAAGGGCCCGGCAAAGTCGAGCACTTCTGCCTGCTCGTAAATGTAAATGCCAATGTTCACGGTCGGCTCCTCCCTGCTTATTCATGCTCGCAATGGAGCCATTTTATGGCAGGTGAATGGGACTGTCAGGCGGTGTTTATGGACTGGAGTGTTCCATACTACTGTCTAATATTGTTCAACAAAAAAGGCGACCAGTGGTCGCCTTCAAGATGTACTCTCTAATAATTTACAAGCCCATGCAGTTCGCATAGTACGTTGTGGTCGCGGGCCAGTCGGAAAACACGCCTAACACGCCTACATCTTGCGCCAGCACGTCTAATACTTCGAACATATCACCGTCGTTATTGATCACATTCATGCCCCCCCGGCTTCCGTTTAATGTTTGGAAGTACCAGCCACCACCGTTTTTCAGCAAACCGGAACGCTCCAGCGTCCAGGTGATCAGATCAAGGCCAGCCGCCTTGGCATTCTGCGCATATTGAGAGGGCATGATGTCGCCATGCTCATTCACATCCAGCAGCATCCAAAGGGGTGGCGCCAACACCTGAACGCCATCAGCGGCGATGGCCCGCATTTCCGCCAGGCTCTTGTCCAAATCGTAAACGCCATCCAGGTAAACCGCTTGCTTACCAAAACGTGGGTAGTTACTCACCCAAAATACCACGTCGTCATAATTGAAGGATTGCACCCACACACGCCGTGCAGGAATACCTGCGGTTCGGTATTCTTCAATCATCTGGCTGGCATAGTCCCGCTGGGTGTAATCGCCCTCAAAAGGCATCTCTACCTGAGGCGATTTCAATTCGGGCGTAAAATCCACACCCAGCTCTTTGAACAACTGAATGCTCTCGGCATGCGTTAGCAAGGTGCCACGACTACTGTAAAGATCGGTGCGCCAGTCAGCCGTTGCGTTCATGTACTCTTCAATGCTGGTAGCGCTTTTGTTTGCAGCATCCATTTTACCCTCTAAGGTTTTAAATTCTGCTAGCGTAATGTCGCTGGTACAGCAGGTGATGTCGGCCGCATTGGTCAGCTTGCCTTCGCCGTCGAATTCCGGCGGCACCGAGCACTTTTGTGCCAAATCGGTGGCCAGAATATTGGTGGTGGTATGCAGATCGCATTGCGCATGACGACAAACCAGTTCGCGATCTTTGGTAAAGGTGACATCACACTCCAACATACCCGCACCCATTTTGGCTGCCGCAACATACGACTCTAGCGTATGTTCCGGAAACTGCATGGGGGCACCTCGGTGTCCGATGGAGAATTTGGATGGCTTGAACGGGCCTTTTTCGCAACGCTGCAATTTTTGCTTGAGTGGGCCTTCATCCATGTCGTCCACTAGAAAGAAAGGACGTGGACCGAGCTGCACTTTAGACAGACGTTTAGCGACCCGCTCTTCTTTATGAGCCAATTTTCGTTCGGCCTTGTGCAGCTTACGCTCGGTTTTTGCCAGGTCCTGTTCCAGCTTGGCCACGTATTTAAAGTGCTGCACGATGGGGTTGTTTTCGTGCCAGTTATAGTTTGCGGCCGCATTGCCTGCCATCAACAACAGCATGGCAATGGCAGCAATCAATCTTGTTGGTCGCATAGGTAGTCTCCTCGTTATAGTTTAGTCACTTCTTGTGATCGACAACATTCTGATCGCTGATCAAGCTACGCACCCTGCATGTCTTTTTTGTGGCAGTTATTTGAAACTAATAAGTCCCTTGTATGACACTACCTTTCGAGTAATCCGCTCGCACACGACTTTCGTAAAGAGGGTATGAAAAACATCGATATTCTTTATTACGATGGCGCCTGCCCCCTGTGCCGCGCCGAAATCAACAAACTGGCGCGTTTGGCAGACAGTACGCTGAGTTTGCAGAACATTCGTCTCTTACCTGAAGACACCAGCACACCTGATAAAGAGCAATTGTTGGCACGCCTGCACCTGAGGCGGGCAGATGGGGTCTGGCTAACCGGTATGGCGGCCAATATTCAGGCCTGGCAACACACTTCGTTATGGTGGTGCTGGAAATGGCTCGACCTGCCCATTGTCCGGCTATTCAGTTATGGGGCTTACGAGCTCTGGTTGACGTGGCGACAACGCAAAACAAGAGACGCTCAGCAGACAAAGCAAAACTGCTTCGCTAGCGGCCAATGTCGGACCGACGGCGACTGAGCTATGCCAGAAATCGACGCCATACTTCTCAAACATTGCGGTGATCTTCCCGTCGAGACGGGGGTATATCTGTTTTATCGCGATGACTCCCTGCTCTACGTAGGGAAAAGCGTGAATCTGCGCCAACGCGTACACTCACATTTTTCGGCAGCGAAACGCGGTGGCAAAGAGGCGCGGTTTGTGTACGCTGCCAATCGCCTTGAACACGAAGTATGCCCCAGTGAATTAAGTGCATTGCTGCTCGAAAGCGCACTAATTAAAGCCTTCAACCCACTTTACAACAAGCGCTTGCGTCGACAGCGACAATTATGGAGTTGGCAGCTTAGTACAGACCAGAAGCAAACTCTGCCCCAACTTATCGAACATCAGTGGCCACCTCCAGTCTCGCAGTTGCAGTGGGGTCTGTTTCGCAGTCGTACCAGAGCGAAGGAAGCACTTCGCATGCTATGCCGCGACGAAGCGTTCTGTGAACAGACGCTGGGTCTTAGCACTGGTCGAGGGCCATGTTTTCAATATCAGCTCAAGCGCTGTCATGGGGTCTGCGCTGGAGAGGAAGAGTTACGCCAGCATTTTGTCCGCGTGTTGCGCGCTTTTGAATCCCGGGCACACAATTTTTGGCCGTTCCCGGGTGCCGTCGCCATACAGCATGATGCGCGTTCACAGCAGGTCAGTGTACTCAATGCTTGGAACTATCTGGGAGATTACGAAAACTTGGAAACCGCTACAAAAGCCATTAAGAACCACTCCGCATCCGGGCAAGGCTTGGATTTGGACGCCTTCCGCATCGTGCTGAGCTTTATCCGCAATTCAAGTCACTCCAATTTAATCGTGCCAATTTTGTAAAATAACTGTGACTCCGTGGCAGCCCCCAGTAGCTGTGCTATATAAAGTAGTGATAACCGCAAGGAGCACATTGGAATGAATCGCGCTTTTCCCTATTTTATTACTTTTGTCGCCTTTCTTTTCTGCAGTTTGCATGGTCACGCAGCCGAAAAAGCGGTACTTAATCTCGGTGGTACGGGAGCGGCCACAGGCGCCATGAAAATTTTGGGTAACAGCTACGAAGCACAATCCGAAGGAATAAAAATCAATGTTTTTCCCAGCCTGGGCAGTGGCGGCGGCGTGCGCGCTTTGCTGGCAGGCAAACTCGGCATGGCATTCACCTCTCGTCCATTAAAGGAAAAAGAAAAACAACAGGGGCTGACCGCCCACGCCATTATGGAAACACCTTTTGTCTTTGTGACCCATGCCGACGTTAATGTAGTCAACCTTACACTGGAAGGTATTGCCGATATTTATAGTGGCAAGCGCACACAATGGCCAAATGGTCAGCTCATTCGTCCGGTACTACGGCCCAAATATGATGCCGACAGCAAAATTGTTATGAGCATGTCTTCTGCGTTGGAAGATGCTCTTAAAACCGCCCACTCACACAGCGGTAAAAATATCGCCGCCACCGATTTCGACAGCGCCAACGAACTGGAACGTATAGCAGGAGCCTTTGGCACTACAACGACATTACTGATCAATGCCGAGAATAGACGGCTCAACATACCTCAACTCGAAGGCATAGCCCCCACACCCACAAATTACCGCAACGGGCTCTATCCCTTCGGC
>JBFHVM010000066.1:0-12733 GCA_041589495.1 Oleiphilaceae bacterium
CACGACCGAGGATATTGGGCGCGACGACAGCAACTAACAAACCCAGAATCACCATGACGACCATGATTTCGATAAGCGTAAAACCACTTTGTTTGTGACTGCGATACTTCATGATGTGCTTCCTTTTTCCAGCTTTCGTTATATTTTATTTATTGGGGCAGTTAACTAACCAACAAGGTTACTCATATTCAGGATGGGCAGCATGATCGCCAGTACGATAATCAATACGACACCGCCCATAAACAGCAACATAAGTGGTTCGAAGAGCCCCACTAGGGTCTCAACGAGACCCTGTAAATCATTTTCCTGATGACGAGCTGTGCGCTCAAGCATTTGGTCCAGCTCACCACTGGACTCACCACTGGCAATCATGTGGATCATCATGGGTGGAAAGTACCCCGTTTGTTCCAATGATTTATACAGGCTACCACCTTCACTTACCGTTTGTGCCGCCTCAACCAGCGAAGCCTTAAGGTAGTCGTTGGTCAACACTTCAGACGAGATCCGCATGGCATCCACCAATGGCACACCACTGCTGTTCAAAATGCTGAGTGTACTGGCAAATTGCGCGGTATTGGTGCCTCGCGATAACTTCTTGATAAACGGCAAATGTAAAAGCCGCTTGTGATAAGCAAAGCGAAAGGCATCTTTGGTGAGTAAATATCGAAACACGACGAAAGCGGCAATGAGCACGAGCAATAAGGCCAGTCCCCAATCGCCGAGAAAACCGCTAATCACCAACAAACCCTGTGTCAGCGGGGGCAGTTCCTGCCCGTTATTGATGAACACTTCGATAATGTCTGGCACTACGTAAGTCAACAGAAACACCACTATCGCAATGGCTACAACACTCAAAATGACGGGATAGATGGCTGCCAACTGTATTTTTTGGCGCGCCTGCTGCCGTGCTTCGGTGTAATCCGCAAGGCGATTAAGTACCAGATCGAGGTGCCCGGCATGCTCACCAGCTGCAACGGTGGATCGATACAGTTTAGGGAAGGCCGCGGGGAATTCAGCCAGGGAATCGGCTAGTGTATGCCCCTCAAGCACCTTCGCGCGGATAGCCAGCATCATTCCGCGTATGTGTGGTTTTTCGCTTTGACTGGCAACCGCACTCAGGGTTTCTTCGACCGGAATGCCGGATTGAATCAATGTCGCAATCTGACGCGTCACCAGCGCCAGATCATTCACACTAATGCGTTTACCACCAGAAAACAGGCCACTCTTTTTCTGCTGTTCTACCGTTTGTTCGACCGATAACGGTGCCCACCCCTTGTCACGCAGTTGTTGCCGCACCTGGCGAGGACTGTCTGCTTCGAGCACACCTTTTTTTTGTTTCCCGCGCGCATCCAGAGCCTTGTATTCGTAAGCTGCCATACTTTACCTGCAAATATTTCCGATACCGACTCTCAAGCTATCCTCTATGCGTTACGCGCAGCACTTCTTCGATGGAGGTGACACCTGCAAGGATTTTATTGATACCATCGGCATGAATACTGGGCCCGCACTGGCGTGCATGATTTTCGAGTTCAAGTTCGCCGGCTCTATTATGAATGAGCTCCCGCATATGCTCGTCGATCAATACCACCTCATAGATGCCCAACCGACCACGATATCCCAGATGATTGCAATCGGGACAACCTTTAGCACGGTATATGGTGGGCGGATTGTCGACATCTGCCTGAATAAATTCACAGGTCGTCGCATCGGCCTGGTAGGGTTCGCGACAGGACTGACACAAGACTCGAACCAGCCGCTGAGCCACGATACCCACCAGACTTGAGCTGATCAAAAACGGCTCTACACCCATATCGATGAGACGGGTGATAGACCCCACAGCGCTGTTGGTGTGCAGTGTAGACAATACAAGATGCCCGGTTAAACTCGCCTGCACTGCGATCTCGGCCGTTTCGATATCGCGAATCTCACCGATCATCACGACATCGGGATCCTGACGCAAAATGGCCCGTAATCCTCGCGCAAAGGTCATGTCGACTTTGGTGTTAACCTGCGTCTGACCAATTCCGGGCAGATTGTATTCGATGGGATCTTCAACAGTGAGAATATTTCGACTGCGATCGTTAATCTGGGACAGTGCTGCATATAGCGTAGTGGTTTTACCAGAGCCTGTTGGTCCAGTCACCAGAATAATACCATGGGGACGAGCAATGACTTTTTTGATGCCTTCAAGATCACGCTCGGCCATCCCCAAATGATCGAGGCTTAGTCTGCCCGCGTTTTTATCGAGCAGTCGCAAAACGATACGTTCACCATTGGCCGAAGGCATGGTTGAAACACGGATATCTACCTCTCTGCCCCCAACACGTAACGAGATGCGACCGTCTTGTGGGACACGTTTTTCGGCGATATCCAGTTTTGCCATGACCTTGATGCGCGAAACCAGCAGTGGAGCGAGCGCGCGCTTGGGTTTAACAATTTCTCGCAGCACTCCATCTATTCGAAAACGAACAACCAGTTGTTTTTCGAACGTTTCGATATGCACATCGGATGCGTTGGTTTTGACCGCCTCGGTAAGAATCGCGTTAATCAAACGTATTATTGGCGCATCATCTTCCTGTTCAAGGAGATCTTCGGTCTCTGGTACTGAATTAGCGAGACTCGCAAGGTCGAGATCATCGCCCAGGCCCTCGACCATTTGCATGGCCTCTGCGGAGTCGTTTTCATAGGCCAAACCCAGCGCTGCTTCAAATTCAGCCTCATCGACTTGCTGAAAAGCTAACATGCCATGACTCAGTCGATTGACTTCTGCGAAGGCTGCCGCACTGATGCCGGGGCGGTAAACGACACGTTGCCCTTTGTTATCTTTAACTACCACCACGCCGTGTTTTTTTGCAAAGGAAAAGGGCAAGCGATCCATAGTGACTAGAGCACCTCCCGTCACATTGGTATCCGTTTGCATTACCGGCACCGTTTGTTCGTCCTGCAGTTCCGTACTACTTTGCTCAGTATCGGACACACGCCCCCCTTTAAGCTGGTCTTTTCTTTTTTTGTGCTGTGCATTGCCTTTTGGCTTGCGCAGGATTATCTACCCGTGCTTTTGCCGCGAGCAAGCCCGCCAGACATTAAACAATCGTAACACCGCTAATACCGCGCTGGACAGTCCGAGACAAAACTAAAATATGCTAAAGCGTGCGTTACAGCTAAACTTAGACGCATAACTTACGATAAACCCAATTGTACGACCGAACTTTCTCGACATTTTTGTCATTATTATTGCGTTCCGGGGGATCTTGCCTTGAGCATTATGAGACCGGCGATTGCTCTGATGAATCGCCTGACCTACAACTACAAATTTACCCTCATCAGCATACTTTGGCTGGTACCCATCATTGGCGTGACTTATTTACTGGTTAGCCAGCTAAACAAATCCATAGATCAGATTCAAAATGAAGTGCATGGTATCGATGCATATAGGCAAATATATGCGCTCGCTATCGATGCCCAGCAATATCGTGATTATCGCAGTGTCTCGAAACAGCGCACCATGCCGCAACTCAATCAGTGGTCTCTCGGAGCCCGTGAAACCGTGAGTGAACATATCAGCCAATTGAAGGAGCTGGTTGAAGCCGACACACTGGCCGATCAGGTATTCAATGATCAGGCTTCTGCCCTGATCAATGATTGGAACGAGCTGGTCAGAGCGGATAATCAGGAAGCCGACTTTTATTCCCAGTTTAGATACTTTAAGGAATTCACCAATAAAGTAGACGCCTTGCTGGCTACCACCTTGCAAGTATCCGGTTTATCGCAGGACACCTCGGCGGAAGTACATGTGCTGCTTGAGTTAAGCAACAAATACCTCTCCAACAGCATCGACGAACTTGGCTATGCGCGTAGCATTGGCATTTACGCCTTGCAGGCCGGTACCCTGGACTATGCTCTGAGTGATGCGTTGAACGAGGTATACGACAGACTCACCAACCTGGACACCCAGCTAAGTTCGGTATTTGACGTTGTACTTGCCGCCAGCCCATCCATAGAGCAAGCCTTATCTGATGATGTGAACGCACTCAGCACCTCCATTAGCAAGGTTCAAACGGTCATGGATGAGGACATTATTAATCCGATTAGGCTTGAAAAGCCGTGGCAGGAATATTCGCCACTGGTGACGCAAGAGATCGCGAGATTCGTGACGCTGAATCAATCTACCATTACCAAAATAGAGAGCATGCTTGAGGCTCGCTTAGATAACGAAACCTCGGCACGTCGTAATCTGTTTATTGTCCTCAGCATTGTGCTGTTGGTGATCGCCTACCTTTACACCGGTTTCTCGCTGTCGGTGCGCAGTTCAATAGGTCATTTCTCCTCTGCTGCGCGCCAGGTTTCCAATGGCGACCTGACAGTGCGCCTGCGTCGAGAATCTCACGATGAGTTGGGCCAGTTAACCAACGAATTCAATGATATGACCGAGCAGATGCATCAGCTAATCAACGTTGTAAGCCAAACGGTCGAAGCGGTTTCGAGTCAATCTACCCGTGTGAACGATTCGGCCCAGGCCAATGTGCATGCAGTACAACGACAGATGAGTGAAACCAACCAGATATCGGAGGCCATGCAGCAAATGGTAACTGCCGTTGATGAGGTGGCAGACAATACGCAAAGCACTTCTGATGCCGCCATCGCCGCCGAGGGCGAGGCCGTGCAGGGTAAACAGGTTGTAGATGACACGCTCAATGCCATTGCGAAACTGGCAGGCGAAATCCGCCACTCAGTAGATATGATCAACCAGGTTGACAAAGACAGTAAGGAAATTAATCAGGTGCTGGTCGAAATCAAGGCCATCGCGGAGCAAACTAACCTGCTCGCGCTTAATGCTGCAATCGAAGCTGCAAGAGCCGGCGAGCAAGGTCGCGGCTTTGCCGTCGTAGCCGATGAAGTGCGCACCCTGTCACAGCGCACCCAGAAGTCGACGGAAGAGATTGAAAGTATGATAGAGCGTTTACAGAAAGGTGTTACTGGCGCAGTCACATCGATGCACAATAGTCACGCAACCACAGAAGTCACCGTAGAGCAAAGTCAAAAGGTCGCTGAAGCACTGACCAAAATCGTCAGTAGTGTTGAAGCTATCGTGAGCATGAGTCATCAGATTGCGGGTGCAGCCGAAGAGCAAAGCGCGGTTGCAAAAAACATTGAATCCAATGTGGGCCAAATTATTGAGCTCGGCAAGGAAACCGAGGCCAATGCCTCTCGCTCACTAAAAATTAGTGACGCCCTGGGCAGTGACACCGAAGCACTCAGAGAAATTGTGCAGCGATTTAAAGTCTAGATTTTGTGAAAACCGTCGTCAGCGGTACACTACTTGAATATAGTGTCGTGACGGCGGTTGTTTTGGTATTTTAATTGGCACCTCCGGGATAATCACCAGTCACTGCAGTTTGGAGCCCTAAGCACATGATTAGCCCACCGCGAGCTGTCCACTTTCTTATTGGTCTAGCGCTCATCGCCGCACTCTGTGCAGGATTAGTCCTGCAGATATTTCCTTTATGGCAACAAAGTCAACAAGGCTGGGAGCCCAGTATCAGTGCTCGTACTGCGGTTACTCAACCCAAGGTGAAACAACACAGCGTTGCCGAATTCAGCCTGTTTGGGAACGTGAATCAATCGCCAGCAGTCGTGCCCGACACCCCAAAGGATTTGCCTGCAACACGACTTCGTTTAACTCTGACCGGCGTACTGGCGGGTCGTGAGGACAAGCTCACTGGGGCTCTTATTGAAGGACCGGACCGCGACACAGGCTACTATAAAATAGGAGATGAGCTCCCCGGCAATGCCAAACTCCACAAAGTGTTTGCTGATCGGGTTGTAGTGGAACGCTCTGGTAGACTGGAAAACCTGTTTTTCCCCGAAAGTGCAGCCCCCATGCAGGCCGTTCAGGAATTTGACAACGCACCTGCCAACACCCTTCAAAACACTGCGCCGCCCCCCACCAATACACCGGTAAGAGACCCCAATGTACTGAGCGAACAGCGTCGCCAAAGCATTAAAGATCGCCTGAGCAATCTTCGTCAGCGCATTATTAACAATCGCAATTAACGCGGCAGTGCAGGATGTTGTCAGCTACGCATTGGTCCCGGGAACATATCGCAAAAAGCATTTATGCCTTGCTACTTTTTACCAGTCTGGCCCTCGCCCTTGAACTGGGCCAAACGCTACTCAATGTTGTTCGAGACCGATTCGGCGACGACGCGGTTAATCGTTTGCTGCAATGGCAAAAAATAGCCAACCTCGAACGCCCATTGAGCGAAGAGCAAAAGCTTCAGCTGGTTAATCGCTTTTTCAATCGAGCGAAGTTCAAATCGGACTTTGAACATTGGGGCAAGGAAGATTATTGGGCAACGCCTGTCGAACTCCTCGCGACTAACGCGGGTGACTGCGAGGATTATTCCATCGCAAAATATTTCACCCTCAAAGAGCTGGGCATTGCCATAGAAAAACTGAAAATCACCTATGTCAAAGCGGTTAAGCTCAATCAGGCCCACATGGTACTGGCCTATTATCCAGAACCCGGAGCAGAACCGGTTATACTGGACAACCTGATTAACGAGATTAAACCTGCCTCAGAACGCCCCGACCTGATTCCCGTGTACAGCTTTAATGGTGAAGGTCTATGGCTATCTAAATTGCGCGGCCAGGAAGGCAAGCGCATTGGGCACCCTGACAAACTCGATAATTGGCAGGATCTTCTACTGCGACAAAATAAGCTGCTGCCACAGTAAGCATATTCTCACTACCCAAAATACGCTAACCTGTTCTTACCTTACGAAGACATTCTATAGTTGACGTTAACGTAAAGGTTATTGCATCATGACAACAACAATGAGAAAAAATTATGAGCAAAACCTATTCAATCAGCGAACTTGCCAAGGAGTTCGACATTACTACGCGCACCATCCGCTTTTATGAAGCGGAGGGAATGCTGCACCCCGAGCGTAAAGGACAAACCCGCATATATGGGGATCGTGACCGAGTTCATTTAAAACTCATTCTGCGCGGCAAGCGCCTGGGTTTCTCTCTGGCCGAATCAAAGGAGTTGATCGAGCTGTACGACCCCCGCTCTGCCAACCAAAAACAATTACAGCGTTTTCTCGAAAAAATCGGAGAAAGGCGTCGCCTGCTCAATCAGCAACTCGAAGATATACGAGTGATGCAACATGAGTTGGACGAGGCAGAAAACCGATGCCGGGAATCTTTAAATGCCCAAGCAGAAACCTCCTAAGAAGGTACCATCTATGTCTTTAGCCTCCATGCAGAATTTAAACTTTGGACTTGGCGAAACCATCGACATGCTGCGCGAACAGGTTGCCGCCTTCGTGGCCAAGGAAATCACTCCTATTGCCGCTCAAACAGATTCGGAAAATGCGTTCCCCAATGCGCTTTGGCCAAAACTTGGTGAAATGGGTCTCTTGGGAATGACTGTGGGCGAAGAGTATGGAGGCAGCGCCATGGGCTATCTCGCACACGTGGTTGCCATGGAAGAAATTAGTCGTGGCAGCGCCTCCATTGGTTTGAGTTATGGCGCCCATTCTAACCTGTGTGTGAACCAGATTTATCGCAACGGCAATAACGAACAAAAGGCGAAATATTTACCTAAACTGGTAAGCGGCGAGCATATAGGCGCACTTGCCATGAGTGAACCCAATGCAGGCAGCGATGTGGTCAGCATGAAATTACGCGCCGAAAACAAGGGTACGCATTATCTGCTCAACGGTACCAAAATGTGGATCACCAATGGCCCTGACGCACACACCTATGTCATCTACGCTAAGACCGACCCGCAAAAAGGTGCCCACGGCATTACGGCGTTTATTGTTGAAAGGGACTGGAAAGGCTTCAGCCGCTCCCCCAAACTCGACAAGCTCGGCATGCGTGGCTCCAACACCTGTGAGTTAGTGTTTGAAGATGTCGAAGTGCCTATTGAAAACGTACTCGGCATAAAAGATGGCGGAGTGAAGGTGCTGATGAGTGGGCTCGATTATGAGCGGGTCGTTTTATCGGGCGGTCCCACAGGCATTATGCAGGCTTGTATGGACTTGGTTGTTCCTTACATTCATGAACGCAAGCAATTTAACCAGTCCATCGGCGAATTTCAGTTAATACAGGGCAAGATGGCTGATCTATACACGACCCTCAATGCATGCCGGGCTTATTTGTACGCGGTAGCAAAAAGCTGTGATCGTGGCGAATCCACGCGTAAAGACGCGGCAGGTGTCATTCTCTACTGCGCTGAAGCCGCAACCAGAATGGCCCTCGATGCAATACAGATTCTTGGTGGGAATGGGTACATCAATGAGTTCCCTGCCGGGAGGCTTTTAAGAGACGCCAAACTATACGAAATTGGTGCCGGTACTTCAGAAATCCGTCGCATGCTGATCGGCCGCGAGCTGTTTATGGAAACGCGTTGAGGTCCGCATATGAGCGTTTTACACAGTACTATCGACACCCATACCAGCGAATTTGAGACGCGAAAAGCAGCGATGGACGCGCTGGTTAGCGAGCTGGCCCAGACCACTTCTGACTTTGCGGCCTCGGTAGGTGAGGCGGCGATAAAGCGGCATCTCGAAAAGGGCAAGCTATTGCCTCGTGATCGGATTGCTTACCTGCTCGATCCGGGTTCGCCATTTCTTGAGCTTTCGCAGCTTGCGGCTTATCAAGTATACGAAGACAACATTCCAGGCGCCGGAACCATCACCGGAATCGGTCGTATTCACGGTATTGAATGTATGATCGTCGCCAACGACTCCACCGTAAAAGGCGGCACCTACTACCCTCTTTCAGTAAAGAAGCACTTGCGTGCGCTGACGATCGCCGAAGAGAATCGCCTACCCTGTGTTTACCTGGTGGATTCCGGTGGTGCCAACCTACCCAATCAGGACGAAGTGTTTCCCGACGAAGATGATTTTGGCAATATTTTTTACCGTCAGGCTAACATGTCCGCGCAAGGCATACCGCAGATTGCCGTGGTACTAGGGCTGTGTACAGCAGGAGGCGCCTACGTTCCGGCCATGGCAGATGAAAGCATTATGGTGCGTAATCAAAGCACTATTTTTCTCGCCGGCCCCCCGCTGGTGAAGGCCGCCACCGGCGAAGAGGTTAGTGCGGAACAGTTGGGCGGCGCCGATGTACACTGCAAAATTTCTGGCGTCGCAGACCATTATGCGGAATCCGAAGAACATGCACTCAAAATAGCACGCCAGTGTATTGCTAACCTAAACTGGCAAAAACCAGCGCAAGTAGCCAATAAAACACCATTGCCACCACGCTACGATGAGAAAGAGCTGCATGGCGTAGTGCCCACCGATTTAAAAACCCCCTACGACGTGAGAGAGGTCATCGCGCGCATGGTGGATGACTCCGAATTCGCGGAATTTAAGCAGTATTTCGGCGAAACCCTGGTATGTGGCTTCGCCCATATTTACGGTTTCCCGGTGGGGATTATTGCCAACAACGGCATACTCTTCGCCGAATCCGCTCAAAAAGGCGCCCATTTCATTGAGTTGTGCTGTCAGCGCAAAATACCGTTAGTGTTTTTACAAAACGTCACCGGGTTTATGGTTGGCGAGGAGTTTGAAAAGGGTGGCATCGCCAAGCATGGTGCAAAAATGGTAACGGCTGTTGCCTGTGCCAAAGTACCCAAGTTTACCGTCATTATTGGCGGCAGTTTTGGTGCTGGCAACTATGGCATGTGCGGACGCGCTTACCACCCACGATTTTTATGGATGTGGCCCAACGCGCGCATCTCAGTGATGGGAGGCGAACAAGCAGCGGGTGTGCTGGCACAGGTAAAACGGGATTCACTCGCTAAGCGCGGCAAGCCATTCAGCGAAGAAGACGAACGTCAGCTTAAACAACCGATTATTGAGCAATTTGAAAGGCAGGCACATCCTTATTATGCCTCAGCACGTTTATGGGATGACGGCATTATCGCGCCCTGTGACACTCGTAAAGTGCTAGGTATTGCCATATCCGCCAGTTTAAATGCACCAATCGAAGACACGCGGTTTGGCGTGTTTCGCATGTAATATCAGGGTGAACCATGAGCGAACATCAACAGCCCGCCGCCGCGACACAACTAAGTCTCGCCGATGGTGTTGCCACACTCACGCTGGCCCGCCCAGAAAAACATAACGCGTTTGACAGCAAGGTGATCGAGGAGCTGCTGGAGCATCTAGCCACGCTGGCCGCCGATAACGCTGTTCGTGCACTGGTATTACGCGCAGGGGGTAAACACTTTTGCGCCGGTGCCGATTTGGCATGGATGCAGCATATGATCGAACATAACTATGACGAAAACCTCGCAGATGCCCGCCAGCTCGCATTGTTGATGCAAAATCTCTACGAATTCCCTGCCCCGACGATCGTCGGCGTGCAAGGGGCTGCGTATGGAGGGGCTATCGGCTTGATTGCCTGTAGCGATATCGCCATCGCAAGTGACGATGCGCGTTTTTGTCTCAGCGAAGTAAAGCTCGGTCTGGCGCCTGCGACGATAGGTCCTTACGTGATTGCGGCGATGGGCGCACGCCGTTGCCGTGATTTATTTTTGACTGGCCGTGTATTTTCTGCCGAACAGGCAACGAGTTATGGTTTGATTCATGAAATCTGTGACCGAGCGGAACTTGACGAAAATATTCAGAAAACCATCGATGCCATTCTTACGACCGGCCCTCAAGCCAGTCGCGCGACGAAGTCGTTGTTGAATACGGTTGCTGCGATGCACAACGACGAATTAAGTCTCTGGACCAGTGAGCTCATCGCGAATTTACGGGTATCTGAAGAAGGTCAGGCGGGTCTTAAAGCTTTTTTTGCTAAACAGCCAGCACCCTGGCAGCGGGGTAAATAGCTTGAGCTTGGATAAGGTAGATATCGTCGAAGTCGGCCCCAGAGATGGTTTGCAAAATGAAGCCGCTACGCTTTCTTTGGAATTGAAAACCACATTAATCAACAATCTCACCAACGCAGGTGTCTCGCACATAGAGGCCGGCAGCTTTGTATCGGCTCGCTGGGTTCCGCAAATGGCCGACAGCTCAGAAGTATTTACCCATATTACGCGCCAAAATGAGGTAGTTTATGCGGCCCTGACGCCAAACTTAAAGGGCGCCCAAGCGGCAGTGCTTGCCGGCGCTGATGAGCTGGCTGTATTTACCGCTGCGTCTGAAACCTTTAATCAACGCAACATTAACTGCTCGATAGACGAAAGCATCGTTCGCTTTGCTCCAGTGTTACAGTTCGCAAGCCAAAACAAACTGCGCGTTCGAGCCTACGTCAGTTGCGTGCTGGGCTGCCCGTACGAAGGAGAAATTGCGCCCTCGCACGTGCGCGAAGTAAGCGAGAAGCTGTTGGAGTTAGGATGTTACGAAGTGTCTCTGGGTGACACCATTGGCGTAGGCACACCCGGTTCCACTCGTCGACTGTTACAGGCACTGCAGGGTCTTTCGCCCAATCAGCTCGCGCTACACTTACACGATACCTATGGCCAGGCGCTGGCCAATACCCTCGTCGCGCTTGATTTTGGCCATCGACGTTTCGATGCCTCGGTAGCGGGACTTGGTGGTTGTCCCTACGCCCCGGGAGCCAGTGGTAACGTCGCAACCGAAGATCTTGTATATATGCTACATGGAACTGGGCTGAATACAGGCATCGATCTGGATAAGCTCATCCATGCAGGCAATGTAGTGAGCCGCCAGCTTGGGCGCAAGTCGGGTTCCAAAGTAGCATTAGCGCGCAGCAATATAAGCGAGGAATGCAGATGAGCAACACACCAAAGCCTTTGTGGACGCCATCGGAAGAGGCGATTTCTGACAGCGAACTTGTCCGGTTTTACCAGTATTTGCGCTCGAAGTTTGCCGAATTGCCCATGCACTATGACTATGCAGCGCTTCACTCATGGACGATTGACCAACCTGCCAATTTCTGGCGCGCGCTTTGGAACTATTTTGAGGTAATAGGCGAGCCCGGCGACTCAACCCTTATCCAGCCAAAAGCCATGCCAGGTGCCGAATGGTTTCCCGATGGCCGGCTCAATTTTGCCGAAAACTTGCTGCGCCACATCGATGAGGGTGTCGCCATCACGCAACGTGGAGAAGATGGGCGTCGTCAAACGCTCACCTACCAACAATTGCAACAACAAGTAGCACAACTGGCAGGCTTTTTACGGGAACAGGGTGTTGGTGAAGGCGATCGTGTAGCCGCCTTTTTACCCAATAGCCATTACGCGGTTGTTGGCATGCTCGCCACGACAAGTCTGGGTGCTGTATGGTCGTCATGTAGTCCGGATTTTGGCTTTTCCGGCGTCTTAGATCGCTTTGCTCAAATCGAACCCAAGGTGCTCATCGCATGCAATGGATATTGTTACGGCGGAAAGAGCATCGATTCGCGCGAACGCGTGACACAAATATGCGACGCACTCCCCTCATTGGAAGCGACGATTGTCGCTCCCTATCGCGACGATATTGCCGACGAACTCAAGGTCACTAATAGTTATTGCTGGTCGCAGTTCGTGAATAATCAGCGGGAAGTGCCCAAGCTGACGTTTAAACGCGTCCCCTTCTCAGCCCCTTTGTATATTCTTTACTCATCGGGAACCACAGGAAAACCCAAGTGCATTGTACACAGTGTAGGCGGCACCTTGCTTCAACACGTTAAGGAGCTCGCCCTGCACACCAACGTAAGAAAAAACGAGCCGCTTTTTTACTACACCACCTGCGGTTGGATGATG
>JBFHVM010000067.1:0-12637 GCA_041589495.1 Oleiphilaceae bacterium
GGTAGTGGCCACGGGTAATCAGCAGAGAACGTACATAGGGCGTCAGCTCATTGTGCGCGCGCATGGCGTAGTACCAGTCTTCAATTTCCTGTTGCACTTCGGGAGTGTCTTCGGGTAAATCCAGACACTGCCAGTAGGGGATTTTCACCAAGCGGCCGACCAGTTCGATGGTGGCCAGTTCGATCAGGTTACGTAGAGCCTGCACGGTAGCTTCGCTGCGAGCGACTTCAAAGTCGAAGGCAATACCAGCCTTTTTAATGGTGGCTTCGACGTCGGCACCAGTGCCCGATTTAAACAGCACCACGGAGTTGCTGGAGACCACGCCGGGTACCACACTTAGGTCCTGTGTCTGCAGCACGCTCAGGTCGATGCCGAGTATCGACGCGGCGGTACTGGTGGAGGCGCCCACACCAAAGTTACGTGCCGCAAAAGAGCCGCCAACTTGTTCGCGTACTACGCTGCTGTCGAGCTGTGAAATCGAGCCACGAATATCGTATTGAGGCACCACGTTGTAGGGGGTTTGTGACCCCGCCGCGCCGAGAAACGAAATAAGATTGCCCGAGTCATTGCCAAAGGGAATGAGTTTGACCGCGCGGCTGCGACGCGTCATGTCCGACACCGCGGTAATCAGCATGTCTTTGGTGCCGGCGTTAACTTTGCCGGTCTGGTCAGCCAGATCTTCTACCAGCATGGAGATGTCCCGCACGCCGTATTCGATCATCATGTTGTCCATGCAGCGCAAACCGGAGGCAAAGTTGGTAATCGACTTATGTGGTGTTGCCGAAGGCCCGGTTTGCATTTTTTTCACCTCTTCGTGCACCGTCTCTTGCGTGGCGCAGGCGCCCAACAGGGTGCAGAGTGCGAGTGTGGTGAGTCGTTTCCTGGTCTTCATTGTCCTTTCCCCGAGTTTCACTGCGTTGAGTATTGCGCCTGTTAGCGCGTTGCCCGACATTTGCCGGCGATGTTGATCACGTCACCTTTGATAACGGTGATGTTTTCAACTTTTTTGCCGCCGCCCTGTACGTTACCCACATCGAGTGAGCCACATTCGCTGCGACGTTCGCGCGCTTCGGCTCGTTCTTCGGGCGTCATTTGCGCTTCGAGTGCGCGTTGTTTGGCCAGGCTGCGCTGCACTTTGGCGTTGGTGCCATCTTCCATAAAGTCTCCATCGCGGCCCCAAATGTCGTTTGCCAGGCATGAGCCGGCCGTCAGCATCACAAGCAGGATGCCGCTGAGTATGCGTTTCATGATCGTGCCTCTTTTCTTGGCTGGGTTTGCAATAGGCGGGGCCGGTTAACTAAAACCGGCCCCGGCAAACACTAGTCGGTAACCGAACCGATGTTTACTTCGTTCTTGTTGGCAATACCCTTGTTGTTCTGGATCACTGCGCCAACTTTCACTTTGGTGTTTACATCGCCGCCAACATCAGTGCTCTTGCCTGTGACGGAGCCGATATTGGCTTCGTTTTTATTGGCGATGCCCTTGTTGTTTTGCAGAATAACGCCGGCTTTTACATCGCTCTTTACGTTGCCTTTTACATCAGCCGCGTGGACGGAAGTCATCCCTGCCATCAAGCTGCCTGCAATCAGGCTGGTGAGTAGAAGTTTTTTCATGGTCTTGCCCTCAGTTTTATGAAGTTTCCTTGTCCCAAAAACCGCAAGCCATTTGGAGTTGTGGAATACTACCGATGGGACACTTCCATTAGACGGACACTTTTTCATTTTTGAAATAATATTTTTTTCTAAACTTATTCTGTTTATGTTTTAAGCCTAAAAAACCTTTAAAAACAGCCTAAAGCGTTGTGCCCATCTGGAAAAAACGTTGGGGCCCATGTACATTGGCGAGCATAGAACGTACATGCGGTAAAGTACGGGCTAGAGCAGCTGTAGATCGTGACGTAGCAGTGCCATCGTTTGTTCTCGAGAACACAGGAAACGCACATGAAGGAGTCAGGCAGTCCGTCAAACTGGGCCGAACTGGTATTCGCGCCGGAGTTTATGGCCGCAATTAATAAACTCGCCGTAAAGCGCTTTGGCCAAAATAGTCTTGCCGAAGAGGCCGTCACCTATGTGATTGAGTACCTCTCGCAGGACGATTGGGAAAAGTGCAAATCCTTTCAGGGTAAATCCCAAACCAAGACCTTTTTGTATACGCTCAGCAATAATGCGCTTGAAGAATTTTCGCGCAAGCGTTTTGGCCGTCCTCGGCCACCCAGCTGGTTACAGGAGCTGGGCGAAAGCTGGATAAAACTCTGGCGCAGTCTGTGTTTAGAGCGCCAACCTCTGGCCGCGCTGGTGGATCGTTTTACGCAAAGGGGCTTTCGTGAACCCGACAAAGTGCAGCAAGCGGCACGGGTGATCAAGGCGCGTATTCCTACCTGTGGCCAATCGAGTCGCGATACCGAACTCGCCGATGATATTGATCGTTTGAGTGATGTGCAGCAGGCCGAGGCCGATCATTGTGAGAGTGAACAACCCGAATTCGAAAACCCCTTTCACGCGGAGTTGCTAATGATGGTGAACGCAGTGTGTAACGAAGCAGTCACAAACAATGACTTTAAAGGGGAGGGCAGTGCCCGTTTTGATCGGCTAGCAAACCAGCAGCAGGAAAAACTCGATCGATTGCGCAAGGCACTGGCACTTAAAGATGAAGAAAAGATCATGCTACGTATGATTTACGTGGAGGGGCTAAGCAAATCGGCCACCTCCAAAGCCCTGGGTATGCCCTCGCATCAGGCCGGGCGCATAGTGAACGATGCCCTGTCACGTATTGGCGAGGCCCTGCGTAGTTGCGGACTGGACCTCGATACCCTGCTGCCGCAGTCATAAAATGGAGACACTCCTGTTCAGGTTGAGCGCATTGTCCCTCTAACAGGAACGAGAGTAGTAAAGCCAACGGAGCTAACCCATGACCAGTCACGATGATCATGCACAAGACACAGCAAAAGCGATGCTCGCACTCGGCTTGAGTCGGGATCAGGCAGATTTTCGCGTTCCCAGTGATGAAGAGCTGGCCCAGATGCTTGATCCCCAAGCCAAGTCTGGACTCGACGCAACACGCCAGGCCCAGATAATGGACGCCATTGCCAACGATCCAGCGACCTTTTCACGCTGGATGGCGGCAGTCGAAATGGCCGAAACACTGGGCATTGGCAATTTTGCCGCCGATGCGGCCTTTGAAAAAGAAGAAACCAGGTCCAGCGAAACCACACTTTTTTCACGCATTGCCAGTTTCGTTTCCGAGCATCTCGGTGGCGTTATGGCGACTGGCGGTGCTGCTGCCATGGCCATGGGCCTGGCCATCGTATTTATGCTGCCGGTAGGCATGGATTCGCAAGTATCGCGTCTCTATGATGATTACGGTAATCAGTGGACCGATAAGCCCCAGCAGCTCGACATGATTCGTGGTGCGGAGTCTGCCGATAGTCAGCTGAGTGCGGCCGACCAGCGCTTGCAACAAGGCATTCAGGCCGGCCTGGAGCGTCTGGGAGAAGACTTTCGCATTCGCAACCTGAATACGGCCAGTAACACCGATACTACCGAATTGGATGCCGAACTCAACGAGAGCCTCTACGCCCTCGGCCAAATTGCCGCCATGAGCCACTTCAAATGCTCTCTGGGTGCTGAGGAAGCTTATTATGAAACGAGCTGGCGGCTCATCAACGAACTCGCACTCACGTTACGCAAAGCCGACAACGAAAGCGCAAAAGCCCTTACCAAAGTGATTGATCGCCAGGGTAAAGCCGAGACGCAGGTATGCCGAGTGAGTAAGGCAGTGGTGGCTCGGGTAACGCAATAAAACGATGCAGCGGAGAATAGAAAGATCCATGGGTGGGCTGGGAACTGATTGTTTTCAATGCTTGAAATGACCTGATTAGCGTTCATACTTAACGCTCGTTGAACGATCGGAGTTCAATATGTCACGCTCGCGAACTGGCTGATGCATGTTGCCGTCAGATAGGTCGATCTCAGCCACAAAGGGTGCACCTGACGGCCGTGTGGCAAAAGAGAATAAAAGCCGTCGATACAGCGCAGCCGCGTGGCTGTTGTTTTCTGGCTGGTTAATTCTGGCTCCTGTTATCTTTTACCTTATCTTTTTCCCGAATCATCGTTGGTTTATTGAGGACGTGAATCGAATTCCTGTTTCATTGCCGAAACTTGCAGCAACAGGCGGAGTGCGAGTACTACACTTTATTGATGAGGCGTGTCCTTGTACCAAATTCAGCTTACCCCATATCCAGAGCTTGCAGGAGGCCTATCCTCATTTAGAGCACCTGCTCGTTAATCCGGATGACAGCATCGCAGCAATATTTCATCGAGAACTCGGCTATGCCTTCAGCAGCCCCTCGGCGGCTTTAATTAATCACATGGGCGAGGTCGTGTATTTCGGTCCATACTCTTCTGGATCCTTCTGTGGGGAGGGCGATGATCTTTTAGTCGCAGCATTGCGTAAAGCGAATACAGCAGGGGGCGGTAACCCTGTCAGTTTTTTACACTTTGGTTGCTTTTGCGGCTGGCCAGACTCCATATGATTGAAGGGAGCCTTACGCAATAGTAAGTACCAACACGAGGAGTTGTTATGAAAGAGAATGAAGCGTTGCTAGCTCATTATCAAAAGGCTGATCGGCTGATGCTTGTGTTGAGCTTCGGGCTGTTTGCAGTGTCGCTGTGTCTTGCTCCCATGTACCAAACCTGGAGTGCCGCTTTTCTTGTGGGTGGTGGAACAGTATTGCTTGTTGCAGTCGTGTATCTGATGGCGCCAGGTCAGCTGGTATCCAGAGTAAGTATAGCGACTGGGTTCATGTTCATGACAGCACTTCATATTCAGCAATCGCAGGGGATGATCGAATTTCATTTTGGTGTGTTCGTATTGTTGGCGTTGTTGCTTTATTACCGTGATTGGGTGCCGGTGGTGGTGGCAGCGGGGGTAATCGCCGTCCATCATGTACTGTTCTATTACTTGCAGACTCAGGGTAGTGAATTGAGAGTCTTGCCTGAGCGTGATAATGCGTGGTGGATTATTTTTGTTCACGCCGCCTATGTGGTGGTTGAAGCTGCGGTTGTGATCTGGATGGCCCAGGACCTCAAGAAAGAATTCCTCACTTCTAACGAGCTTCAACAAGCCACGGAGTTTATTCTCAAAGGAGACAAGATAGATCTCAGTTACCGAACTTCTGGAGAAAGCGAAATTCTGGCTCGATTCGATGCTTACACGGCGACTGTATCCACATTGGTTAGTGAAGTTTCGCAGAACACGCAGCTTTTGCACGAAACTAGCAATGACCTTGTCGAAGTGACCGATCTGGTCAAGGAACAGTCGAGCTCTCAATACCAACAGACAGACATGATTTCGTCGGCGATTGAGGAAATGACCGGTTCCGCCAAGGAGGTCGCGGCCAATGCGACGGATGCCGCGGACGCAGCGGATGAAACCAAACAGCATGCACTTGATTGCAAACGTGCTTCTGAAGAGAGTGAACACTGTATAAGAAACCTGGAAATCCAGTTAGTGAAGGCGGCCGATATCATAACGTCTCTGGATAATGAAACGAATGAGATTGGTTCTTTGCTAGACGTTATAAGAGATATTGCCGATCAAACTAACTTGCTAGCTCTGAACGCCGCAATTGAGGCTGCGCGAGCAGGTGAGCAGGGGAGAGGATTTGCTGTGGTCGCAGATGAGGTCCGTACGCTTGCACAGCGGACCCAGCAATCGACAGAAGAAATCGATCGCATGATAGTTAATTTACAAAGTGGCAGTAAATCTGCTGTAGCGGCAATGGGAGACAGTCGACAACTTGTTGAAACTGCCGTTGGCCATACCAACAGTAATCTTGAACTGATGGTTCAGGTAATGGGGGCTGTGGAGAATATTAATCAAATGAATCAGCTCATCGCCTCTTCGGCACGAGAGCAAAGTTCGGTAACGAATGAGATTTCCAATAATATTGCGGCGATCGCTGAATCGTCGCGTACTATGGTAGAACACATAGGCAAAAGCTCTGAGGGGGCTCAGCGCTTGGAGGCTCTCGCCTGTCAGCTCGACATTCTGAGAGCGCGTTTCGTCTGAGGCGCTGCCTGTGTTTACGAATTGCTTAACCAAACTCCTTCATAAGGGGCTAGTGTCACGGCCGCCCGGGTATCCTGAATCTCGCGGCCGCTGATTAAATCCGTCCAGGTATCCAGTTCAATCAGATTGACCTCTGCGAGATTGAGCAGCTGGGCCTCGTTCGAAATATTGTAGATGCAAAAAATGCTTTGGCGGCGGTCCATACTTTGGCGCCAGAAGCCGAAGAGCTGATCGCCCAGGTGCAAGGTAAACTGCACGGCATTGGGGTGAAAGGCGGGTTGTTGTATGCGAGTGGCAAGCAAGTGTTTGAGACGTTTGAACACTTGGGCATGGGTGGTGCTGTCGTTGTCCAAAGCCGCCAGTAGGGCGTCAACATCCCAACGGTGGCGGTTGATGGAGCGGTTGTGTTGGGTGTTTTCCAGTTTGGCGTAGTCATTGCGTGTACCCACTAGGCTATGAATGTAGAGGCCGGGTATGCCTTCGAGGGCAAACATGATGGCGTGGGCACATACAAAGCGATCCACGCCTAGGGCATCTTCACCCTTTACTGTTCCTTTTAGCGCATCGAAGAGTGCGATATTGATTTCGTAGGGCTTGCTTTGCCCATCGTCGAGGGCGCGCATGGACACTTTGCCCCCGAAGCTTTGCATGGTCGTAATCAGCGTTTGCAATTCATCGTCTTCGAGTAGCCCTTCGGCGGGGCGCAGGCCAATCCCGTCGTGGGAGGCAATAAAATTAAAGTAAGCGGTGCCGTGTTGCGGTGGCGGCATGCTCATCATCCATTGTTTGAGATAACGGCAGCTACCGGTCACTAAAGTATTCACTAACAAAGGCGGCAGTGAGAAGTTATAGACGCAGTGGGCTTCGTTGGCGTTGCCAAAATACGACAGATTTTCGCGGTTGGGAATATTGGTTTCAGTGATCAGAATGGCGTCGCTTTGGGCGTGTTCGACAAGCGTGCGCAGTAAACGTACCACTTCATGAGTCTGTTCGAGATTGAGGCTGCTGGTGCCGGGAATCTTCCATAAAAACGCAATGGCATCGAGACGAAAGATACGCACGCCTTCATCCAGATAGTGTTTCACAATGCGGGCAAACTCGATCAGCACTTCGGGATTACGGAAATCAAAATCTACCTGATCGTGACTGAAGGTACACCAAACATGTTGCAAGCCATTGGCGGTCTCGGTGGGTCTCAACAGGGGGGAGGTGCGGGGGCGCACCACTAGGCTGAGATCCGCTTCGGGATCTTCCACAAAGAAAAAGTCATGCCCCGGGCCTTCGCCCTTGATAAAGTTTTCGAACCACAGGCTTCGGCTGGAACAATGGTTGATCACCAGATCGGCCATGAGGCGATAATCCTGTGCGATGGTGGCTACATCCGGCCAGTCACCCAGCGCTTCATTCACGGCCGCGTAGTTCATCACTGCGAAACCATCATCGGAACTGTAGGGGTAAAAGGGCAGAATATGCACCGAGTTAATCACTTCTCGACAGCGTTCATCTAAAAACCGCTTGAGGGTATGCAGGGGCTTTTCGCTTAAGACCTTGTCGTGTTCGCCTTCGTGCGGTTGGGTGTGTTGCTCCAGCGAGTCGCCATAGGTGATGAGTATCACATCCTGTTGCGACCAGAGATTGGTATAGGTCTTGGGCTCCTCGGTCACGCTTTGTGCGGTCAGTTCCATTACCTGCAGCAAGGCTTCGCGAATCGACGCTTTGGAGCGCGAGAGCGGTACATCGGCGTAAATGACAGCAAGCTGCTCATCGAGCCGCTGCTGGAGTAGCTCAAAGGCGTTGCTGTTGGTGGGGCTGCCATGTTCGATCATGTGCCGAACTCCTTGTGGTCAGCTTCGACGGCCGCTTCGATGCGCTCCAATACATCGGGCATAGCGCTGATTACACGACTCCAGCTGGGTATGAACGGGCGTTCCATGGGTTTGTCGAGAAACTGCTGGCCGGCTTTCATGATGTTCGAGGCAAACATCTCAACGGCTTTTTCTTCCTGATGAATGTCCAGTTTGAGGCCGTTCATCATGGCATCGTTGTAATAGGTTTCGATAAAGTCTAGGGCAATGCGGTAATAGGTGGCTTTGATCGTGCGAATGCTCTCTGTGGAGAAACTTTCGCCTTGCGTGGCCAGTTTGCGGAACAGGGCCTTGCTGATGTCGATACTCATCTTCGACAAGCCGCCCTGATCGTTGTTGAGCGAGAGATCCTGGTGTTTGTGATCGTAATTGTCGGCAATATCCACCTGACACAAACGGTTGTGCGCATAGTTACGATACATCTCGGAGAGCACGCCAATTTCGAGGCCCCAGTCGCTCGGGATGCGAATGTCTTTTAATACATCGCGGCGAAAGGAAAACTCTCCTGCCAGGGGATAGCGGAAGCTGTCCATGTACTCGAGGTAATCGCGATAGCCAATCACGGTTTTAAAGGCGCGCAATAAGGGAGTGACCAACAAGCGACTCACGCGGCCATTCATTTTGTTATTCGCCACGCGAGCATAAAAGCCTTTGCAGAATTCGTAGTTAAAGTGTGGATTGGCGACGGGGTAAATCAAACGCGCCAGTAGCGAACGATCGTAGGTTACAATGTCGCAATCGTGCAGGGCGATGGACTCCGAACGGTTGGAGGCCAGCGTATAACCCATGCAGTACCAAACATTCCGGCCTTTACCCAGCTCTTTGGGGGCCACGCCGAGCTTTTGCAGTTCGGCATCCAGCGCCTGCAAGCGTGGCCCTTCGTTCCATAAAACGCGGTGTCGTTGTGGCAACTGGCCGAAGAACTTCAGTGCTTGCCGATATTGATCCTCGCTAGCGCGATCAAGTCCAATCACCACTTCACTCAGATAATCCACTTCGCTAATCTGTTTGAGAATAGCGGGCAGTGCATCACCTTCGAGCTCGGAGTAGAGTGAGGGCAAAATCACCGACATGGGGCGGGATTTGGAAAACTGTCGCAGTTCGGCTTCGAGCTCATCGACCCCGCGCTGATTCAGGTTGTGAAGGGTGGTAATAATACCGTTCTGATAGAAGTCTGCCATGTCGCACCTTATTCTAATGGGGGGATGATTGCGTTTTGGTGAAACCAAAAAATGGAGCCAGACATTCGAGCCAGCCGGCTGGGCCGTATTGCTGGCTGTATTGAATCTGATTCGCCTGAATACCTTCTGGAAAATCCTTGACCGGAGAACGGATAACAATGGCATGATCGGCAGCTTCGAGCATATCGATGTCGTTACCGCTGTCGCCTAAGGCAAGGGATACCAGCTCTAAACTTTGCAACTTGGCATACAAGCGCACCAGCCACTGCAAAGCCTGGCCTTTGTCGTAGCCACTTGTTACGTGCATAAAGCGCCCACCTTCGATCACGTGGTAACCCTGTTGCTCTGCAAGCCGAACGAATCGTGCTTTTTCTAAATCGCTCCCCAGCCAAAGAATGGGTTCGGAATAATCACGTTCATTGGCAAGGGCCGCCTGTTTTAAAGCGAGTCCGGTTTCGCGTGCCACGCCAGCGTCTTGCAACCAGCTGAAGCAAGTGAAAGCGTCGGGTAGTTGTTCCGCTACATGCTCGAGCCAGCGCAACCATTGTGCGCGGGGCGGCGCAAAAGCTTTCACCCAATAATCGCCGACTTGTTGCAGTTGGAACAGCTCGATGAGCTGTTGATTCAGCATATCTTGGGGAATAAAAATGGCCGCGCCGTTTTCTACCACGAAAGGGTGTATGAGCCCTAACTGCTGTCGCAGGGCGATTACCTCGGGGCGGGTTTTGCTGGTGACGGGGATAACCGGTACGGCTTTTTGGATGAGCCAGTTCAGCAATGGCTCGGCGGCGGCCGTGGAATAGTCATGATGATCCAATAGGGTGCCGTCCATATCGGTAAACACCAGGGGAAAGCATGCCTGAAGATCGAGCCTGATGCTCATGCGATCATTCCTTCTAATGATTGAAACATGCCGCGTGCCTGCATGTGGGTGATCTGACGCTGCGCATCGAGTCGCCATACCACGTCCGCCCGGGTGGGCAAGTCGGTCAGCAGGCTTTCGGTGAGTCGTTGATAGTGGGCGATAAAACGGGCAATGGCCGCATCGTCCATCACACTCTCGGGAATGCTGGTTCCCGACTTTTTCAGGCGCGCGATGAGTTTTTGTTCCTGTTCGCTACGCCAGCGTTGCACGCAATCGAAAGCGGGCGCCTGAAGCATCAGCCAGGCGTTCATCAGTGGGTATAGCTGCTCGTATTCGCGCAAGAATTCGTTTACGCGATTGCGCCAGATGCCTTCGGCATCCTCCTTACGCTCAAGCGCATTTATCGGCTTTACTAGCGTACAGGCTTCTACTGCCTGCGCGCCCCAGCACCAGCCTTCCATGATGACTACGTCGGGAATCTGTTTTAGCGTGGTCCACTGTGATTGCGGGAGACGGTCATCACGGGCTTTGTCAAAGCGAGGGATGCGAATGTTTTTATCCCCTTCTGCGAGCGCTGTCAGCACATCCCTCATGATCGGTAAGTCGTGGGTGCCTGGTACGCCACGTGTGGCAAAGAGTGGGTGGGCGCTGGTGGCCAAAGCCTGTCGCTCTGCTTTGCCCAGATAAAAATCATCTAGCGATAGTGTAAGTACATCCAAATCTGCAATGTGTAAACGTGCCTTTAAGTAGGCTGCCAGAGTTGATTTTCCCGATCCCTGGCAGCCATTTAAGGCCAGTATTAATGGTGTATCTTGTTTCAATCCAGTCTTGATTGCAGGAATGAGGGGGTCAAAGAAGCGCCTGGCCTGGGTCAGATAGGCATCAGGCAATTGCTGTGTGGTAAGAAAAGCATGCAGGGTGTGAGCCACTTGTCTGTTCCCTCTACTACGTGATTAGCCAAAGTGAGTGCACTATCCCGTGTATTAAGCAGATTGCGTACCAGTGCAAGCCCTTGACAGTCATAGGTAGAGTACGACTTTAAGCACTATACTGGTGCATTGGTGGTGGTCTGCTTTTTAGTGGTGCGTGAAGGCTCGTGTTGAGGAAACCAAACCATGCTCAGGCTCGCTTGGGTAAGTTTTCGATGGCCTGAAAAACCTCGTCGGGTCCAACCGGCTTACTGTAAAAGTAGCCTTGGAAGATATCGCAGTTATTCTCTTGGAGAAAGGCAACTTGTTCCCGTGTTTCAACGCCCTCGGCGACCACTCGCATGGCTAACTCCTGGCCCAGCATAATAATGATTTTGGTAATGAGTTGGTCTTCGCCCGAGGTTTCAATATCGTCGATAAAGGATTTATCGATTTTAAGTTTGCTGACAGGAAAGCGTTTCAAGTGGTTGAGGCTTGAATAACCGGTGCCAAAATCATCAATGGATAGGGAGATGCCGCGTTGTTTAATTTCTTTCATCACCTCGTATGCGCTTTCCATATCTGACATGATCAGACTCTCGGTGATTTCCAGTTCGAGGAACTCCGGTAATAGCTGAGATGCTTCCAGAGCATCGTCAATACTTTGTAAAAAGCCTGGGTGGGTAAACTGCACAGCCGACACATTAACCGCAATTTTAATATTGGGATGCCCCTGAGCTTGCCAGGCCTTATTCTGCCGACACGCTTCATGTAATACCCATCTTCCCAGCTGAATGATGTCACCGGTTTCTTCAGCAATATTAATCAGTCGGTTCGGAGCCACAAAACCCAACTGTGGATGTTGCCAACGAATCAGCGCTTCAACACCAATCAGCTGCTCGTCACGGGCGTCCACAAGAGGCTGGTAGACGAGGTGCAGCTCTTCGTTCTGAATGGCGTCACTCAAGTCCGAAATGATCCTGAGGCGTTCTTGCAGTTGTTTGCTTAGCTCTTGAGAGTAAAAGCTGAAATCATTTTTGCCGCTGGTTTTGCTGTCGTACATTGCAGTATCGGCCGCGCGTATCAGGCTTGTTGCAGTACTGCCATCTTCAGGGAATTTTGCCACGCCAATGCTGCCGGTAATTTTGAGGTGATGCTGGGCGATGGTGATGGGTTCCAGTATTTTGTCGCGCACCTTACAGGCCAGCTTATTGATGTCGTCGATTTCGCCATAGAGCTGTGTAAAGCACAATACGAATTCATCGCCACCAAGACGGCCGGCAATATCCGAGCGCCTTTTCATTCCTTGCAAACGCTCTCCCAGTATTGCGAGCAACTGATCACCAATGTGGTGTCCCATGGAGTCATTAATGTGCTTAAAGTTATCCAGATCAACAAACATCAGAACAAGGGACGATTCGCTGCGATTTGCCTGCGCGATAGAGATCTCCAGTTGTGCCATAAAACTGTGTCGATTGGATAAACCGGTCAGCGTATCGTTGTTGGCAAGAAAACTGAGTTCTTGGTACGAACGTCTGATAGCGCGCAGGGGAATGGTGCGCAGCGTATAGAGAATAAAGAGGGAAATAAGAATGCACACGGCACTGACCCATGCCGTGTCAATAAGCAAATGGTGCAACGAACTGGCAACCGTAAAGTGACCCACCTGTTCAAATGCATCGTAAAGCGGCGCAGAGAAGGTAATCATTGGTGCTGGTGGGTCCTCGCCAGCGCTGGCAAGTTCGGAAC
>JBFHVM010000068.1:0-12498 GCA_041589495.1 Oleiphilaceae bacterium
CAATGCCTGCGGCGCGCGCGACTTCTCTCAAGCTCAAGCTGGAAAAGTTCTTTTCGGGGCTGAGTTGTTCGAGCGAGGCGTCGAGCAGTGCTCGGCGCGTACGTAATTTCTGTTCTGTGCGGACGGACATGTATTATCGCTATGTGTCGAATAGGGCAGGATAGGTGGTTAATGCCTGAATTCTATCAGAATAATTCCAGTTCGCCCTCATCATGCATATCGTCACTTGATTCTTCGCTGTGGAAGGTCATGTGTTCGTTGATCACGTCGACCGAGACATGACATTCGAATATCTCATTATCGATGTCGTAATAAAATATGCGATGCTCAAAACCCTCTGGTTTTAACTGCTCTGGCTGCAAACCGAAATGATTTTCGGGCAGTCCCATGTTGAGGTAAACCTCGTGTTTAATCAGTTTGTTTTTCAGTCGCCCGATGAGCTGATTGGACATTTCCGACAGCCAGTCTTCAAGCTTGGAGTCATCAACGTCTAAAACGTCATCTACTGGATAGGTCATGGCTAAAACTGAGTAGGGAAAACGCAGCAGGAGTCTGATTTCGAGATCTTCTGAGCCTGCATCTATATCAGAGATGGGAGCTTCGTCGACGTGTTCATCGGGGCTACTTGCCTCATTGATTGAACAGTTGAGGTCAGAGAACATTTCAACACAGGACTCGTTAAAGAGCTGAAATACCTGTTCACTGATTTCAGTGGCTTCCATGTTGGGGCGGACTCCTGTGGTCGACGAATGTTTTTTGGGCAGCGAACTTTTGGTTTAGTTTAGACCACACTTTTAGGCTTGGCTAAGCAAAAAATAAACGTGTGCCCCCGGTTTCTTGGATAGTGTTGCGTTTTTAAATCTAGTAGTAATAATAAGCGCCAAGGCTTAGGGTATTCAGTTCCGATGCCAATGCAGCCTGATTGGCCTTCAGGTGTTTTGCTTCGGCCCTGATTTGCCAGCTGGTTGATAGATGTCGAGCGATCTCTAGGGTGAGCATGGACTGATAATCATTGGCAGGATAAGTCAGAGATCGGTAGTGCTTGGCCCCCACGCCTAAGCTCCACGTGTTGCTCTGAAATTGCACAAGTAGTGACGGCCCGCTAAAACCATCAATATTTCTCCGCAAGTCTGAACCCATGCGGAAATCGCCCTCCCAAAGAAAACTCCCCAGCAAATGACCATACTTATGGGATTTGCCAACACCCCCAGCAAACCTTCCTTGCAAGTTACTCTGTAGAGAGTGTGTGCGGGTGAGCGCAGCACTGAATCGCCACGATACTGGATTAAAAAACTGATCGCTTGGTGAGTATGAGGCGATGCGTATTAATCCGAGCTCCTGTACTCTGGCAGACTGGCCGCTGTGATCGATTCTGCCGTGCAAATCGAACATTTCCAGTTGCGAGGCGGCGGCGAAGCCCTCTGGTGGATCCAATAAATCATGGTAGGCAACACGAAGTTGCACTTCACTATAGTTTGAATCTGCGAATCTACCTGCGAAAAAACCAAAGCGATGCGAGCCATGGCCGTTTTCGTCTCGTACAGCAGGTGTTTGCGGTGCCTGGAATGTTGTTATCGCGCCTATCTTGCTGCGTCTGGAAAGTAAATCAAGGGCGTGTTGGCGCAGCGCGGGCGAACGCTGCTTCTCTTTCACCGAGCGGTACCGCATCAGGTGGTATGCAAATTCCAAGCTTCGGCCTGCTTCCTGTGTTTCCAGTGGTTCTATTACTGTGTCGAGTTCGACACCAGGGCTGGATAGATCTGGAACGCTAACTATTTCACTCTGTGATAACTGGGCTTGCCAGGCTTTGAGTTTGTTTAATGAGGAGGGGCGGTATTGCGCGTTGCCCAGTATTCCGCGCTTTTGCAATGAGCGAATCGTATCGACGGGTATGGCGTGCGTTCTATAATCGGCAGCGAGCGCCCAATCAGCATGGACTGCATCGAGAGCGGTGAGCAATTGATAGGAGCAGTTCTCGGTAAAAAAGAAGTAATCGAAATCGACGCCCTGTAATTCCCATATATGATTGACGAATTGTTGTAACTGCTCTGGTTGTAGCTCCAGATCATATTCCCATACATCGCGAGACTCCAAAAAACTATATTCATTGACCTTGCGGTAATAAGGCATGACAGAGAACTGGCCACTATAGCCACCGGTGAGGCCTTTTAAAGCATAGAGGAATTCATCCTCAGAGGGGGTCGCGTCGGCAGCAAAGTTCACCGCATAATCGAGTAAAGGATTTTTGCCATGCTGGCGTTTTATGCGAAAAAAAGTGTGCCCGAACATGGACGAGGGGCTATTCAAATAAGCTGCCGGATACACCAGCACTAATCCCCTTGCATCCAGCTCGGCAACCCAGGTATTAAAGTCCGGGCACTTTATGTCTGGCCAGGAAAGATGCGCAAAACGTGTTTTTAACCAGGCGCGACGTGCCGGATATCGGCAGGCGCGGTGTTGATCTTCAGTCGCGTGGCTGGCGAAAAGCGCCAGGGTGGCGTCGAGCTCCTTTAGCGGAGAGGTTTTACCCTCTGGCGAAAGAAAAAACGTGTCATCGTCGATTTGGCTTTCAAATGCTGAGAACAGACCAACCTGGTGATAGTGAAGAAGTGCCAGCCATTGCGGATGCTTGGCTGTGTCTTGCTTAAAACGTTCTATGTCGTGAGGCGTGGCAATGGCCGTGCATTGGGCAAACACAACGATAAGTGCAATAGCGAATCTTAGCACTGAATCCTTCGATCTTGATTGTTTTTTGTTTAGGCGCTGGCCGATTGGCGCAGCGCCCATACGATTTATGCCAGATATTTACTCAGCAGGCTGTCGCTTTCCATGATGGCAACGAGGTTTTGATAGACCATTTGGGAGTTGGTCGCAGTGGAGGAGAAGAGCGAATCAAACTGGCGCTGCACAACTGCATTAAAGTGCGTACGTTCTTGCTCCGCTATACCGATTACCTCGGCCAGGGCGTCCAGTGTTTCACCTTGGCCTGCGGCAAAGTCTGCCGCCAGTTGTTCCATGTTGGCATCGATAAAGATACTGGCATCGGCCAAGGGACCATTGGCGCTTTCACAGCCAAGTGTACCCGAGGTCATACCAAATGTTTGGTTGCCCGAGGTGGCATTGGTGGTCGCCGCCAATACGTGCTCGTGCCACTCGTCGGCATTTTTAAACACCACTTCGGTTCCTAGGCCACAACCGGCTGGTCCATGCCCACCAAGGGCAAAAGCGGTAAAAGGGGATGCAGCTAAAACAACACTCGCAATCAGTTTTTTCATGTTAAAAATCCTTGTGCGCTTTGAAAAGGGAGGTACTGCTGTGCTCATTATAGACGTGCTTTTTTCTTGGGCGCAAAGAAACTGTGAGTAAGATAGGCGTATTAGTTGGCATCACCTGAACCGTAATGGTTTTCTCAGGGGGCGACTCCCGTTATCATCAAGTCGTTAAAGTTTGATTGGAGTGTTAGCGTGCCCAAAATTTCACAAGGTATTGTCCGTTTTAAAAGCGAAGTTTATGAAAAAAAGAAAGAGCTATTCGATGAGCTCGCCCAGGGACAAAGCCCAGAGGCGCTGTTTATTACGTGCTCTGATTCACGCATAGACCCCAATCTGCTGGTACAGACCGAACCGGGTCAGTTGTTTATTATCCGTAACGCCGGCAACATCGTTCCTCCTCACAATAATTTCACTGGTGGGGTAACGGCCTCGATTGAATATGCCGTCGCAGTGCTTAAGGTGAAGCATATTATTATTTGTGGTCATTCCAGTTGTGGTGCTATGCAAGGAGTGCTTCACCCCGATTCGATAGCGGCCTTACCCCATGTAAGCCAGTGGCTAAGTTATTCTCGTGCAGCGCAGCAAATAGTGAGTGAAAAACTGCCGAACGGGACGGACGAAGAAAAACTGCAATTATTGATCGAAGAGAACGTACTCTTGCAGTTGACGCATATCAAAACGCATCCTCATGTGGCGGCAAAGTGCGCTGTGGGCGAAGTGCAGTTGCATGGCTGGACCTACGACATAGGTCGCGGAGAAGTGCGTGCATATGATGAGGCAAGCGAAAGCTTTGTTCCGGTAGAAGAAAAATACCACGAAGAGGCTGTGGCTTTCGCGCAGGAACACAACGGAAGCTGCCAGCACTAAGCAAGTAGCTGGTAGCAATAAAAACAATAGATCTAACGGGTTGTTACCATGTCCACAACTACGCACTACCGTGCCTGCCATCTGTGCGAGGCGATCTGCGGGCTTGAAATTGTTACTGAGGGTGAACAAATCCTCTCTATCAAGGGCGATTCCAAGGATCCCTTCTCTAGGGGGCATATTTGTCCTAAAGCGACCGCCTTACAGGATTTGCATACTGATCCCGATCGACTTAAAAAACCAATGAAAAAGGTCGATGGTGCCTGGCAACCTGTCACTTGGGAAGAGGCCTTTGCAGAAATTGCAGAAAGGGTTGTCTCCATACAAAGCGAATATGGTGATAATGCTGTGGGTGTGTATGCGGGCAACCCCAATGTCCATAACTACGGCAATCTCACTCATGGTAAAATCCTGCGTAAGGCTTTGCGTACCCGCAATAATTTTTCGGCCACCTCGCTCGACCAATTGCCTCACCAGCTCATCGCTCTGATGCTTTATGGGCATCAGTTTTTGATCCCGGTTCCCGACATCGACGAAACCGATTTCATGTTGATTCTTGGCGCTAATCCGCTGGCATCCAACGGTAGTATGATGACGGTGCCGGATGTTAAAAAGAGATTGAAGGCCATCCAGAAGCGGGGTGGGCGGGTCATCGTGATCGACCCACGTCGATCAGAAACGGCTGAACTCGCTGACGCGCACCATTTTATTCGGCCGGGTACCGACGCTTTTTTGTTGTTTGCCATGCTGAAAACACTCTTTGATGAAAACCTGGTTAATACGGGACACCTCGATTCGTACATCGACGGGGTTGGTGCAATCGCGCAATTGCTGGAGCCCTTTACCCCGGAATGTGCGGCAGAGCGCTGTGGTATCAGTGCCGACACGATTCGGTCCCTTGCGCGTCAATTGGCAAGCACGCCCAAGGCAGTTGTTTATGGCCGCATGGGGGTCTCGGTACAGCAGTTTGGTACGCTCTGTCAGTGGGCCATTCAGTTGCTCAATCTACTGACCGCCCATGTGGATGTGCCGGGGGGGGCTCTGGTACCGGCCTCGGCAGTAGGCTATGTGCAGCCCGGCGAGCCCGGGGCAGGGCACTTCGATAAATACCGTAGCCGTGTGAGCGTGTTACCCGAGTTCAGCGGTGAATTCCCGTCGACGGTGTTAGCCGAAGAAATACTGACGCCGGGAGAGGGCCAGATCAAGGCTATGTTCACCCTCGCGGGAAACCCGGTATTGTCGGCGCCTAACGGACGGCGTCTGGATGAGGCTTTTGCCGGCCTCGAAGTGATGGTCGCGTTTGATTTTTATATCAATGAAACAACCCGCCATGCGGATTATATTTTGCCGCCAACTGGTCCTCTGGAGCATGATCATTACGATATCGCCTTCCATCGATTGGCTGTGCGTAATACAACACGTTTCAATGAGCCTGTGTTCGAGCCACCTTCCGGGAGCCTTCACGACTGGGAGATATTGAATGCGCTGGGAATAGCTATTGGGAAGGCAAAAGGGATTGAACTCAAGCCTTTACCCGCGCCCCACCTCATGATGGATTTTGCCTTGCAGGCGGGACCGTATGGCAAGCAGGCGAGCTCAGAGCACGCACTCAGTCTCGCTAAGCTCAAAGCTAATCCGCATGGCATCGATCTTGGTCCCTTGCGGCCATCACTGGTTGAGCGCTTGTGCACTCCGGATAAGCGTATTCCACTCATCCACGACTTTCTTGAAGCTGATCTGCAGCGACTCGTCGAACAATTGGATGATGAGGCCCCTCGGTTTACCTTGATAGGTCGCCGGCACGTGCGTAGTAATAACTCATGGATGCATAACTATCGGCGATTGGTGAAAGGTAAACCACGCTCTCAGTGTCTGATGCATCCTAATGACATGGCTGATCTGGGGCTGGTCGATGGAGCGATAATCACGGTGCGTTCTCGTGTTGGTGAAGTGCAAACGCGAGTCCATGAAAGTGACGAAGTGATGCCCGGAGTCGTTAGTATCCCCCACGGCTGGGGGCATCAGCGTGAAGGGGTACATCTTGGTATTGCCTCCGAGCAGGAAGGCGTGAGCGTCAATGATCTGACCGATGATGGCTTTTATGATCCCCTTACGGGCAATGCTGCGCTGAATGGTGTCGCTGTTGAAGTACAGGCAATCTATCAGTCATAAAAAATAACCATAGGAAAAGACACATGAAGGTATTGGTAACAGGCGCAAATGGGCACATTGGAGCCAACGTTGTCCGTGAATTATTGGCGCAGGGGCACGCTGTGCGTGCTTTTGTTCGCAAATCCGCAGACATGAGAGGCTTGACGGGGCTTGAATTTGAACACCATCATGGTGATGTGATGCAAGAAGAAGACCTCGCCTCAGCTGCGCAAGGATGCGATGCCATCATCCACCTCGCGGCTGTCTATAAAACGATTGCCGAAACTCCCGAAGAGATTGTAGAACCGGCGATTCAAGGTAGTCGCAATGTGTTCAAGGCGGCTAAAGCGGCAGGGATAAATCGTATTGTATACACCAGTTCCATTGCGTCGATTGGCTTCTCCAATTCGGCTACAGAAATGCGCAATGCAAACGATTGGAATGACGATGCACAAAATCCCTATTATCTGGCCAAAACGCAAAGCGAAAAGGTCGCCCAACAATTATCTCGGGATTACGGCATCGAGTTGATCGTCTTGTGCCCGGCATTGGTATTGGGACCACATGATTACCGTATTACACCCTCTAATCAGCTCGTCATGGACTGGCTCAATGGCCTCGGCCAAACCTATCCGGGAGGCTTGAATCTTGTAGATGTGCGTGACGTTGCCAAGGCGCACGTGGCAGCGCTTACCAAGGGCGAAAACCGTCAACGCTATATTGTTGGTGGTGAAAATATGGAGGTTGCCGAAATAGGTCGCCGACTTAAGCAACTGTGCGGCATTCGACCCATGCACTTGCCTTTTCCGCGGGCAGTAACCCTGGCGTTTGCCTGGTTGGTTGAAAAGATCTCTCGTGCTTTTGGTATTAGGCCCTTGTTCACGCGTGACCTGGTTTACGAAGTAGTAGGCCGTTATGGCTTTTACGACTGTTCCGAAACCTACCGCACCTTTGAATTCCAGCCGCGCCCGGCCGACCAGAGTCTCGTTGCATCGGTATCATGGTTGGCCACTCAGGGTAAACTAAAGCCTCGCGTGATGCAGAAATTGCAGCATGTCGGGTTTAGTATCGAAGCCAAAGCCTGACGAAAAAGATGCCGGTGCGGTCCTTCGCACCGGCATAGCCTGAAACCTATCTTTTACGCACCTGCATGAGCATGCCACCGTCATTAGACAGGGTGATTTGTGGCAGGGGTGCGATTTTTTGTGTGGGATCGAGTTCGAAGTGGTAACGTTTAGCCATCGTCGCCAATAAAAGTTTAGCTTCCATCATGGCAAAGGAATTACCTATACATACGCGCGGTCCGGCGCCAAAAGGAATGTATGCAAAGCGCGGCAAGGCCTTTTCTCTTTCAGGAGAGAAACGCTCAGGATCGAATCTTTCAGGATCCGGGAAGTATTTGGGGTTGTGGTGCAGTGCGTAGGGCGAAATAAATAGGGTCTTGTCTTTTGGGATTAGGTAACCATCGATCACGCAGTCTTCATTGGCTTGACGTGCGCTAAGGGTCCAGGCTGGTGGATACAGACGCATCGCTTCTTTGACCACCATTTCGGTGTACTGTAGCTGCTCAAGGTCGCTAAACTCGGGAGTTTCGCCTTTGATGACGTGATCAAGCTCGCTGTGCAGCTTCTCTTGAACTGCTGGGTTTTGAGAAAGCAGGTACAGAGCCCACGTAAGCGCGTTGGAAGTGGTTTCGTGCCCCGCGATAAACAGTGTGATCAGTTCATCCATGACCTGTTCGTCACTCATTTTACTGCCGTCTTCGTATTGGGCATGCATGAGCATGGCCATGAGGTCATCGGCCTCTACGGTATTATGGCCAACTTTGGTGCGGGCATCGATCATGTCCCGAATGGTATTGCGTAAGGACTGATTAACGCGCTTCTCTCTCAAATTACTGGGTATGGGTAACCACTTGGGATATTGCACGAGCTGGTTAAAGCGGCCATTCGCGATAACCTGCACCTCTGCCACTGATCTACCAATTGAGTCGGCGCCATTGACCATGGCTTCCATGTCGATGTTAAAGAGGGTTTTAGAAACGATATACATCGATAACTTAAACATATCGTCGTTGATATCGCGCGTTTCATTATCCTGCCATTCGCTAACGTAGCGGTCGCAGTAATCGATCATGGTTTCGGCATAGCCCTGTATGCGACGAAAATGAAACCCAGGCTGTGCCAACTTACGATGTTTCTTATGATCCCGAGTGTCGTTATTGGTGAGTAGGCCATTGCCCAAAAAAGCGCCTAGAATGGTGATTTCGCGGTTGGCCTTGCGAAAGTTTTTGACCTCTTTAACCAAAATTGTGTGAGTCAACGCAGCGCTGGTCACTAGCGCGATATCGGTGGAACCGAAACGGAATTCAACGATATCTTCATGCTTGAGGGCTAAATCACGAAAGAACACCAGCGGGTCTTTAATAAAATTGGGCAGGCAGCCTATGAATGGCCAGCCTTTTACCTGTGGTACCCGGGTATGTGAGTCATCGATAGGCGTAACGAGAGCAGTGTTCATGTGACTTATCCTCAATTATTTTCTTTGTTTGGGATAAGGCTATTCTGGCATAGTGTGACCGCCGGTCACAGCGTAAGTCGCGAAAAGCATTGTTTCAATTACGACAACAAAAAAAGCTTTTTAATTTCGCGGTATACGCACCAGGAGTACATCACAAGCGGCTAAATTTAAGATCTTGTGAGCAGTCGAACCCAGCAGTACCTCGAGGCCGTGTCGACTATGACTGCCCGCTATAATGAGATCCGATGCGTTGTTTTCTGCCTGTTTCAGGATAGTGTGTGCCGGGTGTCCAAATCCAATAACCAGACTATTCGGATCGAGGCCGGCTTTTTCGATCATTGGTTTGAGATAATCCGCACCAGATCGTGCCAGCTCTTCTTGATCGAGCGGGGGAGGCATTTGGCCGGGACTGCCCGCCCAATCGGCAATGATCAGATCGAGTACAACATGAACGATGGTTAATTTCGCGTGTTCGTTTTGCGCTGCCACCTGTGCAGCTTTAGTTAACACTTGTTGAGCACCCTGACTGCATTCTACGGCGACGAGTATATTCTCATACAGTGCCATGGCGGCCTCCATTTTTATCAGGTCTTATTGCATCACAGTGTAGTCGCTAGTTAGGCCTTTGCCTACGTGGCCGTTTAGGCATCCTTGCGGGCAATTAGATCGGCCAATTCTGCGCGGTTGCTGATGTTGAGTTTTTGATACACCCGATACAAATGATTGGACACCGTCGAAGGCGAAAGGTTCATATTACGCGCGGCCTGTTTAAAACTAAGGCCTTTGGTGACTGCCGTAACAACTTCCTGCTCCCTTAGAGTGAGTTGGTCGAATGGGCGTGCGGGTCGCGCAGCAAGGCGATACAGGTCGCCGAGTTGCTCACATTGTACATGAAGTCCATCGAAAACCTGTGGATGGACGGTCTCCGGCAAGGCGAAGGGAAGTTGCTGGCTCTGTGCTTGGGGGTAGTTTTCTTCCATAAGGTCCAAGAAGCCCGGCTCTACTTCGTGGTAAATGCCATGCTGATCACAGATAGCGTGAGAGTTTAGATCATCGCTTACCGTCTTAAACTGACGCAAGTGGGAGATACGGGCTTGAGACGATGACTGCAGCAAATGAAACAGCAAACGTTGATGGCGCGCTTTCTCTTGTGGCATGAAAACAGCGCCACGTTCAGAACGGTAAAGGGTAATCAGCGTATAAAGGCCACTGCGACTTTCGATGCTAATGGAGCTCAATATACGTTCAATACCCAAGGGGCCAAACAATTCCTTGTAAATTCTTGAACTATAGAACTCCCCATCGCTGACGACATCAGCCATATCGACGGGTTGTTCTGGGTGGTTAAAAAGGCGTTTGCTGATGGGGTTAAGAGGCAGATACTCAAGCAGTCTTTGTGGATAATTTTCGGGTAATCCCAATACCGTGTGTGTATGGAAAGATCGAGTACTAAGGTGGCCTGTACTCCAAATGGCGGCGCTAAAATCAATGTGTGTACGCAGACCTTCTAACGCCCACTGTCTGAAATGGCCAAGTGCGATATGTTGCGTGGAGCGGTATAACTGCGCGATAAACGCTTCGGTTGAGGTATCCATAGCTGCAAACTAGCACAAAAGCGGGTTGGGTCAATTTTACCAGTGCACAAATTTAATGCGTCTGCCATGCTTTATCCCAATCGTACAATCGTTTTGACAAGTTATGCTTGGGGACGTATTGCAAGGAGTGGCACGTGAAACAAACTGAAGTTTTGATTATTGGTGCAGGCATAGCCGGTCTTGTTTGCGCCTACGAGTGTTTACAGCAGGGACTACGCGTCACCATACTCGAACGTGAAGGCGAGGATCGAATAGGCGGTCTGGCTCGCTGGGCGTTTGGTGGAATGGCACTGGTAGACACCCCTTTGCAACGAAAAAACAACATAAAGGACAGTGCTGAGCTCGCCTGGCGCGACTGGTGTAATTTTGCGGAGTATGAAGCCCAGACAACTTTCGAGCAGGCGTGGGGGCACTATTATGTAGAGCATTCCAGACGTGAGGTTTATGATTATCTTCTCTCTAAAGGCCTAAAGTTCTTACCCGCCGTGGCTTGGGTGGAGCGGGGCTTGTATGGCGCAGGGAACAGTGTCCCCCGCTATCACGTGCTTTGGGGGACAGGAAAAAAGCTGGTGGATTGTTTTCTGGAGTTGTTATTGCCGTATCGCCAAGGTGGTCAGCTGGAGATTGTTCATGGGCATACCTGTACCGAAATAAGCCAATCTAAAGATGGTGTGCAAGGGTGTGTCACGCGCAGCAAGTCAGGCGAAAAGGAGTCCTGGCATGCAAAGGTGACGGTAGTCGCTACAGGCGGTGTTAATGGTTCTCTGGAGCAAGTACGTAAGAATATGCCCCATGTTTGCGAAGAGCTGCTGAATGGGGCGCATCCTTCTGCTGATGGACTGGTACACGAGGGCGTTGCCAAGCTCGGCGGAAAACTTGTGCATCTCGATAAAATGTGGAATTACGCTGCAGGAATCCCTCATCCAAAACCACATTTTCCAGGCCACGGTTTAAGCTTAGTTCCGAGCAAATCAGCACTGTGGCTGGACCATCGTGGTGAGCGAATAGGACCGGAACCTTTAGTAACCGGTTTTGATACGCACGCGCTTTGCGAACGAATAACTCAACTGGAATATCCTTATACCTGGCAGGTACTTAATCTGCGCATCGCATTAAAGGAAATTGCTGTTTCGGGCTCGGAGCACAATCCGTCAATTCGTGATCAGCGCTTGCTGCGCTTCTTGAAAGAAACGCTGTTCGGTAACCACGCGCTCATACAACAGTTACTTAACGAAAGTGATCATGTGATTAGTGCAGAAAGCTTACCCGAACTGGTGGCGGCGATGAACCGGCTTAACGGGAATCAGCTGGTAGAGTTGGCAAAAGTAGAGCAATCCATACTGGGGTATGATGCCATGGTGGCCAGAGGCCCACGATTCTGGAATGACGACCAATTACGCCGCATACAACATGCGCGGGCCTGGAAACCCGACCGTTTGCGTACATGCAGCCCAAAGCCCATTCTTTCCCCCGGGCATGGGCCTCTTATCGCAATCAAACTAAGACTGATTACGCGCAAGAGCCTGGGAGGCATACAAACAGATTTGTCCAGCCAGGTCATGGACGTTGCCGGGCAGAACATGAAGGGACTATATGCGATTGGCGAAGCAGCTGGCTTTGGCGGCGGTGGCGCCAGCGGCAAGCGCTCTCTTGAAGGGACGTTTCTCTCTGGCTGCATTATGACGGCGCAGTCGGCGGCACGTTCGATCACAAATACATAAAACCAATTGCCGGAAGGAGAAAATAATGAAAAAGACAGGTGCCTGGCTGGTCCGTTATGCCCTCGAACAGATTGGAATTCGATACACCTTTGGCATACCCGGTGTACATAATACTGAAATCTATGACGAGCTGAATAACTCTGAATTCATCGAGCCCATGTTGGTTACCCATGAAGCCTGCGGTGCCTTTATGGCCGATGCGGTTAGTCGCACGAGTGATTCCGTCGGCGCTTTGGTCATCGTTCCTGCCGCAGGTGCTACCCACGCTGCTAGCGGTATCGGTGAAGCGTTTCTGGATGGTATTCCCATGTTGATAATTTCTGGTGGAGTACGCAGTGATTCGGACTTTGCCTATCAATTGCACGACATGGATCA
>JBFHVM010000069.1:0-12327 GCA_041589495.1 Oleiphilaceae bacterium
GGCACCGGTTTCGGCAATAACCCGAGGCTTGCCTATATATTTGGCCAATAGGGCCTGCCCAATGGTATTGTTTACCTTGTGCGCACCGGTATGATTCAGGTCTTCCCGCTTCAGGTAAATGCGGGCACCACCGGTTTCTCGAGTAAGGCGCTCAGCGAAATACAAGGGCGACGGACGGCCTACATAATCTGCAAGGTCGCGGTCGAACTCCTTCTGAAACTCAGGATCATTTTTGAGGCTCAGATATTTTTGTTCCAGCTCCAATAGAGACGACATCAAGGTCTCTGAAACAAAGCGACCACCGTATGGACCAAAGTGGCCACGATTATCGGGCAGTTGCTGCAATAACTCTTCTGTTATAACCGTCTTTGTTTTAGCCCCCACGGGATACCTCTTTTATAAACTGACTAATAAGAGCGTGATCTTTCACGCCTTTTTTCTGCTCTACGCCACCACTGACATCCACAGCATAGGGATGAACACACGCTATTGCACTACGCACATTTTCCGGGTTCAGACCACCCGCAAGAATGAGCGGAGCACTGGGACACTTGGGCAACAATTCCCAATCGAAGGTCTCACCGGTGCCACCGGCAACCCCTTTCTTGTAGGCGTCTACCAGAAAACCCTGTGCCTGCGTGTGTTGCGCAATCGCCTCATCCAGAACAGAGCCCGATTGCATGCGTACCGCCTTGATATACGGCATACCAAAACCTTTACAATCCTCTGGTGTCTCGTCGCCATGAAATTGCAATAAGCCGAGCGGTAACCGGGCCACAGCTTCTTCTACATAGTCTCGAGGGTGATTAACGAATAATCCAACGACTGTCACAAACGGCGGCACCAAACAACACAGCTCTTCGGCCTGCTCAATACTGACACTACGAGGACTGGGTGCATAAAACACCAGGCCAATGGCATCGGCTCCTGCATCTACCGCGGCGGTCACATCTTCGGGCCGGGTAATACCACAAATCTTTACGCGAACACGACTTTGCATAGCAGCTTAATTCAGCAAAACCAGCAGTATAACGATTCAGGACTGCCGACTAAAGCGCCTGATCAGCAGGTCGCGCAATATTCCACAAATCCTGCGCCTCCGGCTCAGCCTCAAAACTACCGATCATCGCCGCGATCAGCGCAGGCGGCCCTTCAGACTGGGGGATTCCGCACGCCTCAGGATAACCGACATGCGTCAAAAACAAGCCATAGGGAGGCGCCGTTACGCCACCGGCAGTGCGGTCTTTTGCCGCCAGCACACGCTGACACCAGGAGACATCTTCGCGTGCGGCACCTATTGCCATCAATACACCGGCAATGTTCCGCACCATATGATGCAAAAATGCATTTCCTTTGATATCGATGACAACCATATGCCCATAACGTCGCACATTCACGTATTCAAGACGTCGAAAAGGTGTCCGTGACTGACAACCGACTGCACGAAATGAACTGAAATCATGCTCACCCACCAAACACTGCGCAGCCTCGTGCATCCGCTTTTCATCTAACGGGTAATGAAACCACGACAACTCATCGGCGAAAATTGCCGGCCTAATCGGATGATTATAAATCACGTAGTGATAACGCCGACTAACAGCCGAAAATCGCGCGTGGAAGTCATCTTCCACTTGCCCGGCCCAATTCACGCTCACGTCTTTCGGCAAATTGGCATTACAGCCAAATACCCATGATCGCGGACTGCGTACAGAAAGAGTATCAAAATGAACCACCTGATGTGAGGCATGCACCCCCTTATCGGTGCGCCCGGCACAAACCAGCTCTACCGGGTGGTTTGCCACCTTGGAAACTGCTTTTTCGAGCACCTTCTGTATAGTCGGCAAACCGCTTTTCTGGGCCTGCCACCCGTGAAACGAGGCCCCACGATAAGACAGACTCAACGCAATGCGGCCGTTGACTGGAACATCAACGGCCGCATATCGATTACTGGTATTCATCGGTGTGATTCACTACTGCACTACGAAACGATGCTGCAGTGTACCACTCCCAACAGGCTACCCCAAGGAATCAAGCAGCTCTTTGGCTTCGGCCTGCTGCTCTGGAGAGCCTTCGGCTTCAACTTCCTGCAGAATATCACGCGCCCCGTCGACATCACCCATATCGATGTAAGCGCGAGCGAGATCCAGCTTGGTCGACGCTTCATCCGTCCCCTTCAAAAAGTCGAAATCATCGCCATCACCCAACTCAGGTTCGAAGCTATCGGGGTCACCCAAAGCTTCCGTCGCTTCTTCAAGAATATCGTCGCTCACCACGGTATCAGGTGCTTCCGGCACCTCAGCCTCGGCTTCTACTACAGCATCGGCGATTTCGCCATCATCCTCCAGCGGCTCATCAATGCTGGTAAGCTCATCAGGAATCGACAGATCATCCGGAATAGAAATCTCACTTTCCTGCTCCAGCTCATCGGACAGATCAATGTCGTCGAGCTCGAGATCAAGCTCTTCGGATAACTCCTGATCAATCTGATCAATCGCCGCATCCAGTTCTGCATCATCGATTTCGGTGTCGAAATCGACGCCCGACTCCAAATCGATATCAACATCCACATCCAGATCCAGCTCCTCAGAACTCAGATCAACATCCAACTCGACATCGTCTTCTTCTGAGACAGCATCAACCGCATCCAGGTCGAAGGTATTTTCAAGCTCGGCATCAAGAACATCTTCATCTGCAGGTTCCGGCGCTTCGGGCTCAGCATCGAGCTCGGACTGGACTTCTTCAAGCTGTTCAGAGAGCTCTTGCTCATACTCGTCTGTCGATGCTACTTCAGACTCAGCCATAGCAGCGCGAATCTGGTTAGCCTCTTCAAGGGCCTGGCTGTCCTGAATCGCCTCAAGCTCACTGTACTGACGATCAAACGCATCCACATTGCCAGACTCTTTGTATACCTCTAGCAACTTAAGGCGATAGTCGGTGCGTACCGGCTCCCGAGAAATAGCCTCTTCAAGAATCGAAGCTGCCTGATCCAGACGTCCATACGCTATATAAACATCGGCCTCAGCGATCACGTCCTCTTGCTCACCAGGAACTTCCTGCTCTTCCTCTCCCACAGAGGCAGCAAACTCTTCATCAGGATAAAGCGCTTCAGACTCCTCAAGACTCTCCTCCTGAATCTCAGCCGCCTGCTCTTCAACAGGTGCTTCATCCTCGTCAGCAAATACTGCCGCAACGGAATCCGCTTCGTCTTCCAGATCGTCCTGTTCCATTTCTGCCATTTGCTGCTGCAGTGCCTGCTCCTGACGCGCATTATGTCGCGACAGCATCCAAAGCAGTGCGAGCAAAATAATCACGGCCACCCCCGCAAGCCCGAGATAAAGCGGATTGCCAAGAATCATTTCCATTAAAGTAAGGTCTTTTTTCTGATCCAGTGCGGGCGCTTTTTTATCGGCCGCCACCACTTTTTGCTCGGACTCAACAGGTTTGGGCTGTTCTGCTTTTGGTTCAGGCAAAGGGATTGGCTCAGGTACAACATCGGCCATTTGTTGTTCAACAGGCGCTGGCGATTCAGCTTCCTCAACCTCGGCCTGCTGACGCGCCATTTCGTTGCTGCGCATTTGCTCCTGAATATTGGCGAGCTGATCGTTTTTCAGTGTGAGCAGACGCTGCAGAGTTTCCAGCTGCTCCTCAAGATCTTCTACACGACTATTGAGCTCATTGTTCTCAATCGAAGCTTTATCCAGCTTCTCGAGAGTTAAGGCCAGCTCTTTCTCAACCTTGCCATCACTGCCGGTACCACCGGGAGTACCCTCTCCCGCTGCCGCCGATCCGGCTTTACTGGCACTGTCAGCCACCACTAATTTAAGCTCATCGCCAGAGGCCAAAGTCGGTTTACGCTCTGCGGGAGCTGGCTTCGCCTCTTGCGTTGACGCGACCTGCTTGCGCTTGCGGGGCTGCAGCGCTTCATTCTGGGCAATTACCTCATTGATTGCTTCTGCCGTGGTGCGACGCTGCATATCCGTTTTGCTGGGCAAGCGCAGTACCTGCCCGGCTTTCAGTTTATTGATGTTATTATCAATAAAGGCATTGGGATTGAGATCCTGTATCGCCAGCATCACCTGCTGAGGAGAGACCGAACGATCCGGGCGCGCCTTCATGGCAATTTCCCAAAGCGTATCGCGCGAATCAGTCGGCCCGTACGTTCCCTGAACGGTCGCAGGCGTGGCAGTTACGGGCTGACGAGGTATCGCTACATTATCACCCGAAGGGCGGCGAGCCTGAGGCGTGGATTGAGTTTGAGCAGGTGGCGCAGCAACTACTGCAGGCTCTTCTTCGGCGAATAATGGCGGATCGATTAACAAAGCGTATTCACGCAGCAATCGACCACTGGGCCAAATAACCTCCACCAGGAAGTTCAGGTAAGGCTCACGCACCGGCTTGGTAGTGGTCAGCTCAACCATCAACTTACCGTTGGCGGCTTCTTTTACGTTAAAGCGAATATCAGAGAGGAAATATACGCGATCGACTCCGGCCTTTATAAACTCTTCGCGCGTAGCGAGGCCCGGCAATATCTCTACGGCTTCCAGGTCACCCACACTAACGAGTTCGATCTCTGCTTTAAGAGGTTGATTAAGCGCACTCTGTACGGTGGCCTCTCCCAACCCCAGCGCGTAAACCAGACCGGTAAACCCTGCACTGAGGAATGATAGAGCAAAAGCCAACTTGCGTATCATCACTAGCTATCCTTTATCGTGTATTTTAAGTAGATGCATTCTGGAGGCATTCCCTGACAAGCCGACCCTCTGTCGCGATATTTTTTCTTACCTGACTCAAATCTGACCGCATTTTGCACGCTAGGTATTAAGAAAGTGCCACACTTGCTTGCTTTTATTCGAAATTTGTTATGACAACATAAGTCAAAGTATTGTTGAAAGCGGACCAATTATCAACAAATCTTTGTGTATCCAATTGTTAAAGCCTATCGCCCCGTTCATTTATCGACCAGAACGAAAAGAGGCGCCCGAAGACGCCCCTCTTATACTACTTGCCTGTCAGGCCAATTCAGCCCTCAAGTACAATGCGCAGCATGCGTCGCAAGGGTTCTGCCGCCCCCCATAGCAACTGGTCACCCACAGTAAAGGCTGAGATGTATTCAGGCCCCATTTGCAGCTGACGAATACGGCCCACCGGAATAGACAATGTCCCCGTCACTTTGGCTGGCGAAAGCTCTTCGATAGACGCATCACGATCGTTAGGAATCACCTTCACCCAGTCATTAGCCGCTGCCAGCTTGGCCTCTATATCGGCCACCGGCAGGGCTTTCTTTAACTTGATGGTCAGCGCCTGACTATGACAGCGCATGGCCCCCACGCGCACACACAGCCCATCAATGGGAATCGGACTCTCTTCCAAACCAAGGATTTTGTTGGTTTCGGCGCCGGCCTTCCACTCTTCTCGACTCTGGCCGCTAGGTAACTGGGTATCGATCCAAGGGATCAGACTACCAGCCAATGGGACACCAAACTGATCTTTGGGGAAGTCGCCTTCGCGCAAACGCTCCGCGACACGACGATCAATATCCAGAATCGCACTGGCTGGATCATCCAGCTGCTCTTTAACAGTTGCATGGATATCACCCATTTGCGAGATCAGCTCGCGCATATGCTTGGCACCGGAGCCCGAAGCCGCCTGATAAGTCATGGGCGACACCCACTCCACCAGATCTTCGGCAAACAAACCACCCAGGGCAATGAGCATCAAACTGACCGTACAGTTACCACCCACAAAGTTGCGTACACCATCGGCCAGCGCCTTGTCGATCACATGACGGTTAACCGGGTCCAGAATAATCACTGCATCGTCGTTCATGCGCAGCGCAGAAGCCGCATCGATCCAATAGCCATCCCAACCCTGCCCGCGCAAATCAGCGAATACACTCTTAGTGTAATCACCGCCCTGACAAGTAATGATGATATCCATCTCTGCCAGTGCAGCGATGTCATTGGCATCTTTGAGCACTTTGTCGGACTGCCCCATATCGGGCGCCGCCTGGCCTGCCTGGGAGGTGGAGAAGAACACCGGCTCCACCAGTGCGAAGTCCTGCTCTTCCTGCATGCGCTGCATGAGCACAGAACCTACCATGCCACGCCAACCGATCATTCCTAGCTTTTTCATATCTACGAACCTACTTTAATTAAACCCACTATCTATCTGTTTTATAGTGAGTTATTTAATTCATTAACGACTGCCTCACCCATCTCAGCAGTACTGACCTTCTGCATACCCTCGGAGAAAATATCCGCCGTGCGCAGGCCTTTATCGAGCACGGCACTCACCGCCTTCTCAATTTGATCCGCCGCTTCACTGGCATCCAGACTGTATCGCAACATCATGGCAACCGAAAGAATGGTCGCCAGCGGGTTAGCAATACCCTGCCCTGCAATGTCCGGCGCCGAACCATGACATGGCTCGTACATGCCTTTGTTATTGGCATCGAGAGAGGCCGAAGGCAGCATGCCGATGGAACCGGTAAGCATGGCGGCAGCATCAGACAGAATGTCACCGAACATATTACCGGTCACCATGACATCAAACTGCTTGGGTGCACGCACCAACTGCATGGCGGCGTTATCCACATACATGTGGCTCAACTCCACATCCGGATAATCCTTGGCCATTTCGTCCATGATTTCGCGCCACAGCACGGTCACTTCCAACACGTTCGCCTTGTCGACGGAGCATAGCTTGCCGTTACGCTTACGCGCAGCCTCAAAGGCTACCTTACCGATACGGCGAATTTCTGACTCGCTGTAAACGTAGGTGTTGTAGCCCTGGCGCTCGCCATTTTCGAGGGTACGCACACCACGTGGCTGACCAAAGTAAATACCGCCGGTGAGTTCACGCACGATCAAAATATCGAGACCGGACACGACTTCTGGCTTGAGCGTCGAAGCATCGGCCAGTTGCGGGTACAAAATAGCGGGGCGCAGGTTACCGAACAACTCCAGGTTGGAGCGCAGGCCCAACAGGCCCTTTTCGGGACGAATCGCCATGTCGATGCTGTCCCACTTTGGGCCACCCACGGCGCCCAGCAGAATCGCATCCGCCGCACGCGCCTTGTCGAGTGTACTTTCAGGAAGAGGCACACCTTCTGCGTCAATAGCTGCACCACCGACCAGGGCCGAGTCCAGCTCGAAACCCAGATTCATTTTGTCGTTCACCAGGCGCAGTACTTTTTCGGCTTCGGTGACGATTTCCGGGCCAATACCATCACCCGGCAGTAATAAGACTTGTTTGCTCATGTTTATGTTCCGTACTGATAAAAGGAATTAAGGGGCGATGGCATCAAACAACCAGGGTGTTTCCTGGCGACGGCGCGTCTCGTATGCGCGAATATCGTCGGCGCTTTCGAGGGTCACACCGATTTCATCGAGACCGTTCAGCAGACAATGCTTGCGGAATTCATCAATCTCAAAGCCAAACTCGGAGCCGGAAGGCAAGGTAATCTTCTGGGCAGCAAGATCTACCTTTAGGCGATAACCTTCGTTGCTTTCGACCTCGTTAAACAACTGATCCACCTGCTCTTCGCTGAGCACGATTGGCAAAATGCCGTTCTTGAAACAGTTATTGAAGAAAATATCGGCGAAGCTGGGCGCAATCACGCAGCGGAAGCCGTAATCGTCCAAGGCCCAAGGCGCATGCTCACGGGAGGAGCCACAACCGAAGTTCTGCCGCGCGATCAGAATGCTGCCACCCTGATAGCGCGCCTGGTTGAGCACAAAGTCTTCGTTTAATGGGCGACCTTCACAGCTCTGGTCCGGCTTGCCTTCATCCAGATAGCGCAGCTCATCAAACAGGTTCTTGCCAAAGCCTGTGCGCTTGATGGATTTGAGAAACTGCTTGGGAATAATCATGTCGGTATCGACATTGGCCCGATCCAAAGGAACAACCAGACCGTCCAGTTCGGTAAACTTTTTCATCTCTTTTGCTCCTGACTTAGGCCGAGGCCATTAATTCACGCACGTCCACGAAGTGGCCGGCGACGGCTGCGGCGGCTGCCATGGCCGGACTCACCAAATGTGTGCGTCCACCAAAGCCCTGCCGACCTTCAAAGTTACGGTTGGAGGTAGAAGCGCAATGCTCACCCTGTCCCAGCTTGTCGGCGTTCATTGCCAGACACATAGAACAACCCGGCTCGCGCCATTCCAGACCCGCTTCGGTGAAGATCTTATCCAGGCCCTCCTGTTCGGCCTGCGCTTTTACAAGACCCGAACCCGGTACTACTAACGCTTGCTTGATGTTACCAGCCACTTTGCGGCCCTTGACCACTTCGGCTGCTGCACGTAAATCTTCGATACGGGAATTGGTACAGGAACCGATAAACACGCGATCCAATTTGATATCGGTAATCGGCATCTCGGCCTGCAAGCCCATGTATTGCAGCGCACGCTCGATACCTTCTTTCTTCACACTATCGTTCTCAACCGCAGGATTAGGCACCTGCGCATCCACCGGAAGCACCATTTCAGGGGATGTACCCCAAGTAACCTGCGGCTTGATGCTTGCAGCATCCAGCTCAACCACTTTATCGAATTGCGCGTCGTCATCACTGTGCAGATCAGACCAGGCTTCGACAGCGCGCTCCCACAGATCACCTTTCGGCGCATAAGAACGACCTTTAACGTAATTAATGGTGGTTTGATCCACGGCAATCAGTCCAGCACGGGCGCCCGCTTCAATGGCCATATTGCAGACCGTCATGCGACCTTCCATCGACAGCGCCCGAATCGCCTCACCACCAAATTCGATGGCGTAGCCGGTACCACCTGCAGTGCCGATTTCCCCGATAATGGCGAGAATAATATCTTTACCGGTAATACCCGGGCCAACCTGTCCCTTCACACGCACCAGCATGTTCTTCATTTTCTTCTGCACCAGCGTTTGCGTGGCCAGCACATGCTCCACTTCGGAGGTACCGATACCATGGGCCAGAGCACCAAAAGCGCCGTGCGTAGACGTATGCGAATCACCACACACCACAGTCATACCCGGCAAGGTCGCACCCTGCTCAGGCCCAATGACGTGCACAATACCCTGACGCTGATCCTGCATTTTGAACTCCAGAATACCGAACTCATCGCAGTTGTCGTCGAGGGTTTGTACCTGAATCTTGGAAACTGGATCGGTGATGCCATCCACACCGCTTTCTCGATCGGTAGTGGGCACATTGTGGTCAGGCGTTGCCAGGTTGGCGTCGATACGCCAGGGCTTACGACCGGCAAGGCGCAGCCCCTCAAATGCCTGGGGTGATGTCACTTCGTGCAGTAACTGCCGATCGATATAAATGAGCGCAGAACCGTCCGCACGCTCTTTAACGAGGTGGGCGTTCCACAATTTGTCGTATAAGGTCTGGCCTGCCATGTTCTCTCTCCCGATGACGCTACCAATGCCTGCTTAGTTGCAGACTGATGGTGAAATTTTACGAGCCCGTCTAAAATAAAACAAATTCATATTTTTTATAGATTGCATAACCTAAAGGAATGCAATCCATACAAGCGAGGCGTAACTCCACATGGATATCGATGCACTACTGGCCTTTGTGACCATCGTAAACGAGAATTCTTTTTCGCGGGCAGCGGATGCCCTTCATCTGACCCAACCGGCCATCTCCAAACGCATCCAGAATCTGGAGCAGCGTCTGGACGTCAAACTATTTGAACGCCTTCAACGGGAGATACGGCTGACTGACGCTGGCGAGATACTGCTACCGCATGCCCAATCCATTCTGCACGCTTTCGACAACGCCCAGCAGGCCATTCGCGACATGGACCGCCGCGTAGCTGGTTCGTTGCGTATTGTCGCTAGTCACCATATAGGCCTGCACCGCTTGCCACGCATACTGCAACAATATAGCCGAGCCTTTCCCGATGTGGACCTGCAACTCAACTTTCTCGACTCCGAAAGTGCTTACGAGCTATTAAAGGACAATGTCGCGGATCTGGCCTTTATCACCATCCCGCAGGAAATACGTGGAGACTTTACCAGCCACCTGGTCTGGGACGACCCCATGAGCTTTATCTGCTCCCCAGCCCACCCCTTAGCGAAGCTGAAGAGTATTAAGCCGAAAGACCTGGCCGCCCATAACGCCATCCTGCCCTCGCAAACCACGCTCACGTATCGCGTGGTCGAAACCATCTTCAGAGACAGCGGACTGCAACTCAAAGCCAACATTCCGACCAATTACCTCGAAACCATGAAAATGATGGCCGCCGTCGGGATGGGCTGGTCAGTGTTACCCAATACCATGATCGATGAAGAATTAACGGTTTTACCCGTGAGCAAGCCCAAAGTCACCCGCCGCCTGGGCGCTTTAAGCTTTCACAAGAAACAACTGAGTCAGGCGGCGGTGCGGTTTTTGGAGTGTGCCGAGTCGGTTTGGGGGAAGTTGTGAGCTTTATAGTCTGACGCTAGACGTCTGACGTCGGACTTCCGACTTCCGCCCCAAATATCAAGCCTTATGTTCTTGCTCCAAGTACTCCTGACTCTGCATTTCAAGCAAGCGACTCTCGGTCCGCTCAAACTCGAAAGATAAGCGACCACCGGTGTAAAGCTCGTGAATAGGCGCTTCGGCCGAAATGATCACTTTCACGCTACGATCGTAGAATTCATCGACCAGATTAATAAAGCGACGCGCCTGGTCGTCGGTGTCGCCTCCCATTGTAGGGACATTGCTTAGAATGACGGCATGGAATTCTCTAGCCAGCTCAATGTAATCGTTTTGCGAGCGCGGCCCATCGCAAAGCTCGGCGAACTCAAACCAGACCACGTCATCAGAGTGCCTGTTCGCCATCATTTTGCGCCCATTCACTTCCAGCTCACGGCCTTGACTACCCGCTTCTACTGCCAATTGCTTGAAGTATTTTTCGAGATTAATGGTCGCCTGTTCATCTAGGGGATAATGATACAACTCAGCCTGCTCCAGAGTACGCAAGCGATAATCCTGTCCGCCATCGACATTAACGACTTCGGTGTGCTCGTTAACCAAATCAATGGCTGGCAAAAAGCGCGCACGCTGCAGGCCGTCCTTGTATAAACCATCAGGGACGATATTAGAGGTGCATACGAGTGACACACCATTACTGAATAGCACCTGCATCAATCCCGCGAGAATCATGGCGTCGCCAATATCCGAAACGAAAAACTCATCAAAACAAATCACGCAGGCTTCGTCGCTGAATTTCTTACCTACTATTTCCAATGGGTTCTTTTGACCCTTGAGTTCGGTCAGTTCCGCATGCACGCGCTGCATAAAGCGATGAAAGTGAATGCGCATTTTATTGTCAAAGGGCAAACTCTCGTAAAAATTATCCATGAGATAGGTTTTGCCGCGACCGACTCCACCCCAAAAATACAAACCCTTTACCGGCCGCGGTGCTTTCTTGCGAAAACGATTAAACCACTTGCCGGCTTCTTTTCTGCGCTCCTGCTGATCCGCAATGAGCCGCTCATAAAGATTCTGTAGTTTTTCGACTGCCATACGCTGCGCGGCATCCTCAACAAAACCTTCTTTCTCAAGGTCTCGCAAGTAGCGCTGTAAGGGACTCAGAGGCAAACGATCAGACATAAACGACTTCCCGACATTTTATACACGCAGCACCATGAGGCGCGGCTCAAAAAAATGGCGCTATTTTGCCGTTTTCTTGACCTAAAGCCAATCCATTCACCAATGCTATTGTCTATCGCCGCAAAGGGTTTTAGTATCAAAGCATTAATCAGATATTCACAGGTGGTCTCTGCCACCCACATTAAAAACACACAACAACAGGAAGCGGGCAACGTGAGCGAGTTCAGTATTCAAATACTTTCCGGTATTGGTTTGTTCTTTTTGGGCGTTATCTTGGGTGCACTTTTTCAACGCTGTGCCAGCGGAAGTGAGGCAGTAAAAAGCAAGCGACTGGAACAAAAACTCGCCGAACTTCAAGACAGTTATACCAAGTACCAGGCAGAGGTAAGCTCCCACTTTATGGAGACTGCACGCAAGGTACAAACGCTTAATGAAAGCTATCGTGATGTGCATGCACAACTGGCTAAAGGTGCCAGCAGGTTATGCAGCGAAGGCGAAGCAGACGACTTTTTAGCCATCAGCTTTACCGAAAAAAGCAGCGCCAATAGCGCCAAACTCGAAGAAGACGATACCTATCACCCGCCAATGGATTACGCCCCCAAAGATAGCCCCGAAGCTAAAGGCACCCTCGCCGAGGACTTTGGCCTGAAGCGCACTACTGACCAACAAGAAACAACCCCAGAGTATCCACCGAGGGCATAGCCCATCACACACTTTCAAGCAGCTAAACGTCAGCCTTTTTTACA
>JBFHVM010000070.1:0-12298 GCA_041589495.1 Oleiphilaceae bacterium
ACTGCGACAAAACCCGAAGTCAAGCGAGCTGCCGAATCTGAGGAAGTCGCCGAAGCTCCTGCTCCAGCGGCAGAAGAGCCGGCAGCGGAACCAGGGCCCACACCTGAGAGTGTGCAGGAGACCGCAGCCGAGGATGATCTGATTGATGACGAGATCCTCGAAATATTTATCGAGGAAGCTGAAGAGGTTTCCGAGACCATTCAACAGTTTTTGCCCACTTTCCTGGCCGAGCATGATAATCAGGAGGCGTTGGCGGAACTGCGCCGTGCTTACCACACGCTCAAAGGCAGTGGTCGCATGGTGGGTGCCGAAGACATCGGAGAGACGGCATGGGCCATCGAGAACATGTTGAATCGCGTGATCGATGGTTCGATTTTGATGAATCAGGATATCGCCGATCTGGTGGCTTACGTATCGGGTGAAATTCCCGCGTTGGTCGAGGCCTTTAAAACACGGCAGCCTATTCCGCTGGACCGTTCAGCTGTCGAAGCACAGGCCGAAGCGCTGGCGCGTGGTGAACTGGTGGCAGCGTGGCAGTCCTCCACGCCAGCGGCCGAAGAAATTGTCAGTGCCGACAAAGATGCCAGAGCCGAAGCCAACCCTCTGGGTATCGATGAAGCCTTGTTGGAGATCTTCGAGAGTGAAGCCGCCGTTCATGTATCCACGGTTGAAGAGTTTGTTCAGCAAGTGCCCGAAGACGGAAGCCTCGCTATCAATGATGCCCTGTCGCGCGCTCTGCATACGCTCAAGGGTAGCGCCAATACCGCCAGCATTGAGCCGATTGCTGCCATTGCCGTGCCCACCGAAAAACTGGTGAAAGAGGCACGTGCGAATGGTATCGAGGTAAATCGCGCGTTTGCCGATATGTTACAGCGGGCAATGGGGCTGATTCGCGAGGGGCTGGCGCAATTGCGCACGCAACCGCAACAAAGCCTTAGCGACAGCGAAAATTATCTGGCCAGCCTTGCAGTGTTGCAAAAAGAACTGTTCCAGAACGTGCCTGAAGAAGATGACGAACTGCGCAGTGCTGCGCCCGATCCGCAACTGATCAGTATATTCCTGACCGAAGGCCTCGATATATTGCTCGATGCCGAGCAGATCCTGAATCAGTGGGGACAAGATCCGGTTAAGGGCGAGCAATTGGGTAAACTCATCGGTGAAGTAAAAACTCTGCACCGTGGAGCACGAGTTGCGGGTCTCGAGAGTATTGCCGAATTGTGTGAGTGTCTGGAGGATTGTTATGGTTCAGTCGAAATCGGCAGAGAACCACCTTCTGAACAGTTTATTGCAGACATTAAACGTGGCCACAATGCGCTGATCGATATGATGGATCAGGTGGCGGCGGGTCTCAGTTCGGCACCCGATAACAAACTGCTGGCACAGTTGCGCGAACACATCGGTGCGCAGCCCGCGAAAGCCGAGCCTGCGGCAGAAAGTGATTTGAGCGACAAGCTTGATGAGCTGGAAAAAGAAATTGACGGCGCAATTGTACAATTGCGCGACGAACCTGCCGACGCGGCGGCCGAAGAGGACAGCCTGTTCGATGATGAACTGGCCGGTATATTCCTCGAAGAAGCCCGCGAAATCGTAGACGCCATGGCACCCGCTTTAAAAGCGGCGCGCGCCGGCGATGCCGACACCCATTTCGCTCAGTTGCAGCGTGATTTGCATACCCTGAAAGGCGGTGCGCGCTTGGCGGGTATCGGAGAAATTGGTGATCTGGCCCATATTCTTGAAGACTGTTTTGAAACGCTGGCTGCCGAAAAACGAGGGGCCACTGACGCCTTGATGGGCTTGTTTGCCGATGCAGAACAGGCTCTGCAGCTCGATCTTGCAGCCATTGAGCATCAGCAGGCACCGAGTGCGCATGATGACCTGATTGCAGAACTGAAGTCGGCGCTGCGCGCCACGGCAGCACCCGCGACACCGGCGGCCGAGCCCGCTGCGAAAGCAGATGCCGCATCAGAGCCTGAACCAGCAGCAGAGTCGGCCGCACCAGCCGCGGCAAGTGCCATGGCCGAGCTAGACCCCGAGTTGGTCGAAATCTTCCTCGAGGAAGCGCGAGATATCATCCATACCTCCGGTGATCTCATGCACCAGTGGGAGTCGGATACGCAAAATCTTGAGTTGGTGGGTGAGCTGCAACGCGAATTGCATACGCTGAAAGGCGGAGCCCGTATGGCTGAGATCAATCCCATTGGTGATTTGGCCCATGAGCTCGAGACGTTATTTGAGAATATTGTAGAGCGTGGCTTTGAAGCGGGCCCAGGCCTGATTAACTTATGCCTGCGCTGTCATGACGCCCTCGCCATTATGGTGGACGCTGTGGCAGACGGCGAGGCGGTCGCCCATGATCAGGCCTTGTTGGCAGAAATTAAACAGGTGGTGAGTGGTGAGACGCCTGCAGCAGAGCCTGCGTATGAAGAAGAGCGCGCAACGATCTCCGATCAGATTGAAGAAAGCACCGCACAATCAGACGAGGGCGTGACTGAAGCGATCCCCGAGGCTTTGCCCGAGGCAGATCGTGACAGTGGTGAGATTGCCGCTGAAAGTCTCGAAGGGGATCTTCTGCCCCTGTTCATTGACGAAAGCAAGGATATTCTGGCCGCAGCCGCTGAATATCTGGAGCATTGGCGTGAAGATCTCAGCAGTCTCGACAGTGCTGTCGAATTACAGCGTGAAATGCACACCCTGAAGGGTGGTGCGCGGCTTGCTGACGTGGATGCCATCGCCGACTTGGCGGCCGCCGCAGAGGATCAGTTGGGTAAATTGATCGACGGCCAAATCGATTCGGTTGAACCCCTGCATGAATGTACCGTACGCGCATATCAAGCCATGGTCGAAATGCTTGAACAACTCATTGCCGGTCAGTCCGTTACGGCTCAACCTGCGCTGGTAAGTGAGTTGTCGCAAGCAGGTGAGGCGGCTAAGTCAGCCGCAGCTGCTGATGATGAGCTGGATCTCGAAGTGCTCGAAATGTTCATGGAAGAAGCTAATGAACTTATCGAAGCACTTGAAGAACAGGTTTCAACCTGGTCGAAGCATCCCGAACGCAACGATTGTAATCTTGAATTGCAGCGCATTCTGCACACGCTCAAGGGCGGCGCGCGGCTTGCGAGTCTGAGTAAACTGGCTAACGAAAGTCACGATCTCGAAACCATTTTGCTTAAAGCACAAAATGATAGTCTGGCATTTGAGGGGGACCTCAAAGTCAGCGTCATGGCCAAGCAGGATGTGTTGGTTAAGCTGGTTGAAGATATTCAGAAACAGACTGGAGCCACTCCTGCCAAAGCAGAGCCTGCGAAGCCGGCCAGGCCAACGAGTGCGCCAGCGCCGGCGGCCACAGCGCAGGCGAAGAAAGCTGCGCCAGCCAAACTGAAGAAAGTTGAAGCACCTAAAGCCTCGGCACAGGAAACCATACGTGTTTCGGCAGGTTTGCTCGAAGAGTTGGTTAACCTGGCCGGTGAAACCAGTATCTCGCGCGGCCGCCTAGAGCAGCAGATCAGTGATTTTGGTTTTACGCTCGAAGAAATGTCGGCCACCATCGAGCGTCTGCGAGAGCAGTTACGCCGCATGGAGATGGAAACCGAAGCACAGGTGTTGTTCAGTGCCGAAAAAGAGGGTCTCACGACCGACTACGAAGATTTCGATCCGCTAGAAATGGACCGCTATTCGTCCATCCAGCAATTGTCTCGTTCCCTGACAGAAAGTACTACCGACCTGCTTGAGCTGCGTGAAACGCTGGCCAACCGTGCCCGTGACGCGGAGACCCTGTTGTTGCAACAATCACGGATCAACTCGGAGTTGCAGGAAAGCCTGATGAAAACGCGCATGATCCCGTTTTCGTCAATGGTACCGCGCCTGCGTCGTATCGTTCGTCAGATTAGTGGTGAACTCAAGAAGCAGGTAGAGTTTGATGTATTGAATGCCGAAGGCGAAATGGATCGTTCAGTCATGGAGCGCATGATTGCGCCACTCGAACACATGCTCCGGAACGCATTGGACCATGGTATCGAGTCCGTCGAAGATCGTCGCAAAGCCGGTAAGCCAGAAGCCGGTACCATTCGATTGTCACTGACCCGCGAAGGGGGTGATGTGGTATTGCGCATGAGTGATGATGGCGCAGGTATCAACGACAAGCGCGTGCACGAAAAGGCCTTGAGCCTGGGCCTGGTGAAAAAGTCCGCCAAGCCGACGCATCATGAAATACTGCAATTTATCATGCTGCCGGGCTTTAGTACTGCGGCCAAGGTGACACAGATTTCCGGTCGTGGCGTTGGTATGGATGTGGTTGCCAGTGAAATCAAACAAATGGGCGGCAATATCGAGATCGATTCCACCTTGGGTGAAGGCACGGAATTCACCATCCGTTTGCCATTTACGGTGTCGGTAAACCGAGCGCTGATGGTTAACACCGGTGAAGATTTCTACGCTATTCCTCTGAATACCATCGAGGGTATTGTGCGTGTCAGTCCTTACGAACTCGAAGAGTATTATAAGCCCGATGCCCCCATGTACGAATATGCGGGGCGCAAATACAAGCTGCAATATCTGGGTAAGTTATTGCATAGTGGTCACCATCCCAAACTACAGGGCCAACCTCTGCCATTACCGGTGATTCTGGTGCGTGGCACCGATCAGCCTATGGCCCTGCAGGTAGACAGCCTCATGGGTAGTCGTGAGATCGTAGTAAAAAGCCTTGGGCCACAATTTGGCGGCGTACACGGCGTATCCGGAGCGACCATTCTGGGTGACGGTAGTGTAGTCGTCATCCTTGACCTGCCGGCCCTGATACGCGATGAAACAGCGGGCTTGCTCGATAATATCGATGAGGCTCAGACAACGCCTGTTCACGATCAGGATTCTACTTTGGTGATGGTGGTGGACGATTCCGTCACCGTACGCAAAGTCACCAGTCGCTTGTTGACGCGCAACGGTATGGAAGTGATCACGGCCAAAGATGGGGTCGATGCGATTGCACAGCTGCAGGATCAGAAACCCGATGTCATGCTGCTGGATATTGAAATGCCTCGCATGGACGGCTTCGAGGTAGCGACGCTGGTACGGCACGATGAGCGCCTGAAAGATGTCCCCATTATCATGATTACCTCGCGAACCGGTTCAAAACACCGTGAGCGAGCCTTGTCCATCGGGGTAAACGAATACTTGGGTAAACCGTTCCAGGAGCAGGATCTGCTTGCCACGATCGAGCGTCTCACCAGGTAGGCGGTGCCGATGGCGCAGCGACCCGAAATTGGAGTGATTGTAGACAGCCCCTTGCAGCGCCACGTATTGCATCGGGTTCTCTCGGCTTATGGTTTGTCAGTCAGTCTCAGCTGTGAGCCTGCTTTGTTCGAGCATCAACCCAGGGAGCGCATCGAACAGGCGGATTGCTGGTTGGTCGACATCAGCGATGAGGCACTTGAGGAGCCAATTCTCGAAATACTCTTTGGTCTCGACGATAAGCCCGTTCTCTTTGGTCTGGGCAAGGCTCCTGAAAAACACGATGAGCTGTATATCTCTTGGGAGCGGCGTCTCTTGGCCAAGCTACAGGAGCACTTGGGGCGTATTGAAGTGCTCGATAGTGAAGCAAGTATATTGGCGCTTGATGCAGCAGATGAGAGCCCGCCAGTGCGCCATGAGGCGGCTCATGCCCATGTGCCGGCTAAAGAAGTCTGGATACTCGCAGCCTCTTTGGGAGGGCCTGCAGCGGTGAAGGAATTTCTTGACGAAATGCCCGCCGACATCGATGTGGGCTTTCTGTACGCACAACATGTTGATCCGCATTTTTCCAAGGTGTTGACGCAAGTATTGAGTCGTCATTCCGAACTGGATCTACGACCACTCGAAAGTGGCAGGGAACTTGGCGCCGGAGAAGTGCTCATGGTGCCAGTCGATCGTGAAGTGCGTTTTGGTTCCGGTGGCATGACCATAAAAGAAAAGCCATGGCAGGGCCCCTACGGGCCATCCATCGACCAGTTGTTCGCCAATGCCCTGGATCATTATGGTGAGCGCTGCCATGCCATGGTGTTCAGTGGTATGGGAAATGATGGCGCGCTCACAGCGCCACGTATGAAACGGGCAGGCTGCCAGATCTGGACGCAAAAACCAGACACCTGTGCAAACAGTGCCATGCCCGACTCGATTATCGATTTACAATGCAGCGATTATACGGCGACGCCCAAAGATCTCGCTGCTGCCCTGATTGACCGGCGAAGAAAGGCAGGAGCGCCAATATCGGCACCCGCCGTGCACGGACAATCGGAGTAAACTCGCTGCCAGAAGGAGTTAGAGAGTGTCAGAAACGCTGGAAGTTATCGCAAGTCTGTATTTGCCGGTCAGTAACGCCAAGCTGCTATTGCCCAACGTGACGGTGGCTGAGGTGGTCGATTATCAGGAGCCGCGCAAAGACGAAGCCGATACACCAAATTATTATCTGGGAAAGGTAACCTGGCGTGGCCTTGAAATACCGGTGTTATCGTATGAGCTGGCCAATGGGGCAAAATCTGTTCGGCGCTCTAAAAATGCCCGTATCGCCGTCATTAATACTATCGGCGAGCGTGCCGGACAGATTCCATTTTTTGCCATTGTGACGCAGGGTATTCCCCGTTTGGTGAAGGTGAGTGATGAGTTGATCAAAAGTTCGAGTAAAAAGGCAGGCCAGGCAGATGTTGCGCTGGTGCGCATAGATGGTGAGGACGCGGTGATACCGAATGTGGAGTATCTGGAATCTTTGGTTTATCCCTTCGTGCCTGCCTGAGTTAAGCCGCTATGAGCGCTGATCGCCAGTGGATAATCGAAGCCGATAAACGTCGTCGGCTGGTTTCGCTTGTACTGGTGGCCTCGCTCTCCGTTGCGCTGGGTCTGGTTGCCTTCTTTGATCAACACGCCTGGCTACCTGGTTCGCTGTATCTCTTATCTTTTGTACTGCTGATCAGCAGTTTATCCACAGGCCTGTCGCAACGTTTCGACAGTCTTCGGCTGCAGGGCAGTCTCCTGTGTGCGGGTATTGCCACCGTGGCGCAATGCTGGTGGGCAAGCTGGCATCTTCCGGGCGCTGCGCTATTAATCTCCGCCGTGTTTATGTTGATTGGCGGTGTCAGAGCGCAGCTTGCATCTCTGGGTTTTGCGTCGCTCCTCTTGCTGGTAGCCGTTTTTCAACATGGTTGGTGGACGGCCTTCAAAGCGCTAACGGTACCCCTCGGCGTTTTGCTGGTCATGAGCATTTTACAAGGGCAGTGGGAGCAGGCTCTGGCTCGCTGGGGAGCGTCCCTTAGCAGTGATTCTCTCACTGGTTGCGGCAATATCCAGAGTCTGCACCAGGAAATGGTGCGGCAGGCAGAGTTGTGTCAGCGTTACAATGTAGATGCGACAGCCCTGGTCTTACGTGTTGATAATTGGAACGCTGCTTTGGAAACTCTGGGTGAGCGTCGCGCTAATGACTGGCTGAGAGAGTTGGTATCGGTGTGGAATAGTCGTATGCGCAACACCGACATTTTGTGCCGTTGTCGAGACACGCAATTTGTCATGTTGTTACCCAATACGTCAGCTAATAACGCCGTACGTCTTGAAGAGGATTTGCTACGCGCCAGCGAAGTGTATGAATTTCGTGGCGGAAGTCAGCCGTCCTTAACAACCTGGCTGCAGGAATTTGATCCGCAGGAAGGGGTTGATGAATGGCTGAAATGTTTGAGTCGCGACGCTGGCCAGGGTACTTAAATTGCGCAAATTCTGCGGAACTGACTACACTAGAAATTATTACTCAAATGATGCTCAGGTTTTGCTGTCTTGTGCCGATAGCAAGCAAAAGAAAACATAATAACGCCACCAGATAATTCGCCGGTTGATTGTACCGAGCGCCTTTCTCGTCTGGTTGGAGAAGTAAACGTAAGCCGTTCAGGCTTCGGTAGCCCACGATTATTAGGTAGAGATATGTTCGGATTAGGAAAAACTGCACTGCAGGCCAATGAAACTGCGGTCGATAAAATGACATTGCAAGGTCTGGAACAAAAAGCGGCCCTGCTGGATGCTCTTATCGCCAATAATCCTGTGGCCATGGCGCAGGAAATTGCCGGAGCAGTGGAGCGTGCGCAAAGTGCCACGCAAAGTCTTGCGGGTAAGGTTGCCGATGCCAGCCACCAGGTAAGTGCTCAATTGGCCGATGCCGCGACTATTCAGGACTCGGCGCAACAGGCCAGCGATGCCGCAGCGCGGACTGCTGATCTCTCTCGCCAATGCAACGCGGATATGCGCCAGCTTGCCGACAATGTTGAAACCTCATCGCGTTATATATCCGAATTCACCAGTCTTCTCGAAAGTTTGGATGAAAGTAACAAGACGATCAGTAAGTTGCTGGAGTCCATCAAGGCGATTGCCGATCAGACCAACCTCCTAGCGCTGAATGCAGCCATTGAGGCAGCCCGAGCCGGGGAGCATGGCCGCGGTTTTGCCGTGGTAGCCGATGAAGTGCGTCAGTTGGCAAATACCTCCAACGAGTCGGCCGAAGAAATCCAGGGTGAGATAACCAAAATAACCGAAATTTCCAACTCGGTAATTGCCAAACAACAGGAAGTGGCAGAGGTTATTAACAGCAGCGTAACCATCGCATCGGAGACACTTAATAACCTGTCCGGAATGGAAGATTCTGCCAACGATAGCGCTAACACCAGTGGCTCTCTGGCAGGAAGTTTACATGGGCAGAGCAGCCATGCTGAACAGCTGCGCGATACCATCGAGCTGTTGTTGGGGGATATTCAAACCTCAGGTGACGACAGCGAGCAGGCCAAAGCACTTTGTCGGAATCTCATCGATACACTGGCGCGGGTCAATATGTGAGTCGGTGATCGAACAAGAGGGCGGCAGGCATGTAAAGTCTGACCGCCCTTTTTTTTGCCTGGCGGGTGAGTGGTTACGTAGAGGCGAGCCCGGTGTGCGATTGGATGAGCGTCTGAAATTTTTACACTTTTAGAAAGCGGTAAAAAGTCGCCACTTTTTTTAACAGCTCGAGATTAACAGCTGTTAGGTAAAGCTGTATCTAAGTGCTTGTTTTTGTGATGTACGGCAGATTGCAGGTGAATATTTGTTCACTTGGTTAAGTAAAATTTAGGGTTGGTTTGAGTTTTGCTTTGTATTTAGACAGAGGCGCAGTTTGCCTCGCGTGGTAAGACCGCCGCGTAAAACGGCTCTTCAGGAATAGAGAGACTATGCCGATAACAGTAGAAGATCCTCAATTAGTAAGTACCGGAGGTGATCAAATGAGCCATGAAGAACAAGCCAGGTTTGATCGATTGCAAAAATTATATTCCAACAAGTGTGGCCAGATGGAGCAGGCGAAATTAGCATCCAGTTCGTTTCGTTATCAGGTCCTGCAGGCCGAAGCAGATGCAATTAAAGCCGAATTGGATCAAAGTATTCGCGTCGAGGAAGACTAGCTGTCGCTAAAAATGGTTCACCCGTGGACCAGCTCATGTTAGATTGTCGGGCTTTCTGAAGGCAGAGGGTCCCGAAGCAACATGCTCGACGCGATTTCCAAACATTATGCAGCAATCATTCAGGAGCTTGGCGAGGACACCAGTCGCGAAGGCCTGATCGATACGCCCAAACGGGCGGCCAAGGCCATGAGTTTTCTTACTCAGGGCTATCAGCAGCAGCTGGATGATATCGTCAACGGTGCCATTTTTGAGTCCGAGAACGACGAAATGGTCATCGTGAAAGACATCGAGCTCTACTCTCTCTGTGAACATCATCTGTTGCCCTTTATTGGCAAATGCCATATTGCTTATCTGCCAAGCGGCAAGGTGCTGGGTTTATCCAAGTTTGCCCGTATCGTTGATATGTACGCGCGTCGACTGCAGATTCAGGAAAACCTGACCCTACAGATTGCCAATGCAGTCCAGCAGGTAACAGCGGCCAGAGGCGTGGCGGTTGTTATCGAGTCCCAGCACATGTGTATGATGATGCGCGGTGTGCAAAAGCAGAATTCGGTGATGAACTCGTCGGTCATGCTAGGCGCTTTTCGCGATTCGCAGGCTACCCGCAGTGAATTTCTGACCCTAATCAGCAAGTAACCACTATACACGTCGTTCTTTCCCGTAAAGCGTACCCAGCCGGGTCCTAATCCAGTAAGCAGGCAGATTCATGTTAAACGTTGATGCACTTAAGCAGCTCAAGCAATTAAAGACCGATATCAAAGCCAGCAGAAACCTCGCTGAGGGCGTGGTTAAAGGTTCTTCGAACAAATTTGGCTTCGTGACCCTCGATAGTGGTAAGGATGTATTTTTGCCCGCTGATGAAATGCAGAAAGTACTGCCCGGCGACCGTATCGAAGTTGAAGTTAAGAAAGAGCCTAAAAACAAGACCTTTGCTTTGGTAGAAAGGCTAATCAAGTCCCCGGTGAAAGAGTTTTACGGTAAGTACGTGGTGAAAGGAAAGGCGCATTTTGTGGATGCGGATATCCCAGGTCTATCTCGCTGGATATTTATTCCTCCACAAAAGCGTAAAAACGCTAAGGCCAGCGATCTGGTGAAGTGTCGACTGACTCAGCACCCTATTAAACAGGGTAAGCCACAGGCGGCCGTGCTGGAAGTACTGGGCAATGAGTCATCTCCCGGCATCGAATGGGATTATGCCTTAGCCAAGCACAATATTGCACAGGGTTGGTCGGCCAAAAGCGAGGCAGCGCTGGCGGAGCTGACAGAGAGCAAGATTGAGGCAGCTAAAGCCGGACGTACGGATCTCAGTGCGACGCCGTTTGTGACCATTGATGCTCCCTCAACCCAGGATCTGGACGATGCCCTGTGGGCAGAGCGCGATGGAGAGGGATGGCGTATGCAGATTGCAATTGCCGACCCGGGAGCGCTGTTGTCGGGTTATCCTGAGTTGGAGCAGGAAGCGCTCGCGCGCAGTTGTTCGGTGTATTTTCCCGGGCGCGCGATCGCTATGTTGCCTTCTGCGCTTGGCAGTGATCTGTGTTCACTGCAAGCAGAGCGCGATCGCTTGGCCAAGGTGCTCGATTTGCGAATTGCCGCTTCGGGCGAAATTACCACAGTACAGATTGAGCGGGCTTGGGTGCGTTCACGCGCGAAACTGAGCTATCGTGAGGTTGCAGACCTGTTGGAGGGCAGTTCAGAGCATGAGCTGGCTGAAGAAATCAGTACAAGTTTGCAAGCATTAGATCAAGCAACCCAGGCATTGCGTAGCTGGCGTCAGCAACATGCGCTCGTGAATAACGGCCGCAGCGAATTTTATTTAGAGTTGAATGAAGAGCAGAAAATTTCGGCGATTCATCCCAAAGCGCAAACGATGGCTCATATTATGGTGGAAGAGGCCATGGTGGCTGCTAATGTGAGCATTGCCAGATTCATTAAAGAGCATAACATTCCGGGGATTTACGTGGCGCATGATGGAATCCGGGAAGATCGCATCGACGGGATTAAGCGCGCATTGCAGCCGGTGCTTTCAGAGGCGGATCTGGCATCTATTGATAGTCTTGAGGGTTTTCGGGGTTTACTGCAAAAGCTGGAAGAGAGCGGTGTCGCAGCCAAATACCACCACCTCGTGGTCAAGCAGCTGAGCCGCAGTTATTTTACTGCTGAAGCCTTACCACACTTTGGTCTGGGGGTAGAGGCGTATACCACGTTTACCTCGCCATTACGCAAAGCCAATGACTACCTCCTGCACCGTCAATTGGACCGTTTTCTGACAGACAGTAAAGTCGAGAAAATTACTGATGCGTCTTTGGAATCGCTGGCTGAAGGTGTGCAGGCAGCACGAACTGCCGTGAACGAGGTGGAACAGTGGCTCAAGTGTCAGTTTATGGCAGGCAATAAAGACGAACATAAAGCAGAAGTGATTCGTACGTTCTCCAGCGGCTTTCAGGTACGTTTGCTCGAAAACGGTATCGAGGGCTTTGTGTCTACCCGGGAATTGGAAGGCAAATACAGTTTCCATCAGGATAGTATGGAGCTGGTAGGTTCTGATGCGAGTTATGCTCTGGGTCAGGAAGTTGCGGTGCGACTTAAGCAGATTGACTGGTCGCGCAAGCAAATGCAGTTTGAGCCAGTGTAGGAGATATCTCACCTTTGTTTCAGTGATGTAGTCTTTTGTCCTCAAGTGGGTGGGCGTAGACTAGCTACATATGGATAGAACAGGCAAAGGGAACAACACGGAAGCCTAGGAAAGTGCATGCTGAAGGATTGGCAAAGGATGCGGAATTCAAGGGCCTCGCAGGGACTGCGGGGCCTTTTTATTTGCCTGGCGCTTTTTATTAAGAATCTAAGAATCAGTGCTTTCGGGCAAG
>JBFHVM010000071.1:0-12041 GCA_041589495.1 Oleiphilaceae bacterium
GTATTGAAGGGGTACGTTTTGATACCTCCTTACCAAGTAACCCGCTCGACCTCTATTACATCCCTTACAGCCACAGTTTATTGGCAACCATCCTATGGTCGGGCGGCACCTATATGCTGCTTCGTCAGTTCGCCCAACGCTGGTTTACGCACTTTGAAGCCGCGGTGATTGCTTTGGTAGTGGCCTCGCACTGGGTGGCAGACATTCTGGTGCATCGGCCGGATCTACTGATCTGGAACGATGTGAAAATTGGTTTGGGCTTATGGAATTACCCGGTTCTAAGTATGCTGCTTGAGCTGGGATGCGTGGCTGCCGGATTGGTATTTTTACTGAGTCGTCCGGCTTTTCACTACCGTACCAAGCGCCGTATGCTGATCTTCGGGCTTATACTTCTGGCGCTGCAATTGAGTACGCTAGTGATTCCACCACCGCTGACGATTCCCTCACTTACATGGACCGGGTTATTGTTTTTTATCGGTTTGCCTCTGCTGGCATTCACGATGGTAGACCGCAAGGAACGCAAGCAAACGTCGCAATAACGCAAAAACTTGCCTGCGAGATTGGCAGGGCCTTAAGATGGAGGTTCCAGCCCTTGGGCGCTTGCAGGAGAATGGCCATGCTCAAAATGAAAAAGCATTGTGAACAGTGCGAGGCCGACATCAAGCAAACGCAAGCCGCTTTTATCTGTTCCTATGAATGCACTTTTTGCCCTACTTGTGCGGAAGAAATGGATCATGTCTGCCCTAATTGCAGCGGCGAATTAGTGGTACGTCCGCGTCGCAACCGCAAACCGCTCGACGTGGGTCTTTCGCAAATCAGGAAGAAACTATTGGGAAGTTAATTGCGGCCTCAGCCGTAAACTAGCTGACCAGCTGCCGCACATATTGTTCGTAAAAAACGAACCAATAAAATAAATAAACTGCTTTTTACGAATGCTCGGCTTCTGAAATACTGTCCTCGTCTTAACCGGAAGAGGAAGAGAGTGATGAAAACCATTCACAAATACCAGCTCGACCCCGCGAACAAAAGTCACCAAATGGCCTTGAAAGAGGGCTACCGTGTTGTGCGGGCGGAATATCTGGTGGCTGAAAAGTCTGTGTTTATCTGGGTGGAGGTGCCACTCTCGGTTGAAGTTCCTATGGAGGTCGCGCACTTCCGCTTGGTGGCTTCGGGTGAACCGGTTCCACTAAACAGTACGTATCTTGCCACAGCCATCGACAGTTTTGCTCCAGAGTCGTACCACCTTTACCTGGATCAGGCCAATGATCAAGGTGCCACGGGTGCTGCAGCCTAGGTAAGACTGGCAGAAATCAAGCGGGTGCGCTGAACCTTCGGGTTGCGTGTCCGCTTTTTTGTGAAAGGAGTAAGGAGGACGGATGACCAAGGCATTTCGCGATATGATCAACCATGATACCGCGGGCGGTATCTTGCTGGTGGTGTGTGCCATACTGGCATTGATCGTCGCCAACTCACCGCTTTACGGCCCCTACCAGGCGATGCTCGATATTCCGGTGATGGTGCAGTTTGGGGAGTTTGCTATCGCCAAGCCCTTATTGCTTTGGATTAACGACGGCCTAATGGCTATTTTCTTTTTGCTGGTGGGCCTTGAAGTTAAACGTGAACTGTTCGAAGGTCATTTATCTTCCCCCGCTCAAATTGCGCTACCCGCCATCGCTGCATTGGCCGGGATTGCCATTCCCGCATTGGTGTTTCTAGCCTTTAACCATGATCAGGCCAACACCGTGCAAGGCTGGGCAATTCCCGCAGCCACCGATATTGCTTTTGCTCTGGGAGTATTCAGTTTATTCGGCCGCAGCCTTCCCGTATCGCTCAAAATGTTTCTGCTTTCGGTGGCTATTTTTGATGACATTGGAGCTATCGTCATCATCGCTCTGTTTTACTCTGGCGAGTTGGCTTACAACTCCATGCTGGTGGCAGCGGGTGGCCTGACCGTGATGTTTGTTCTCAATCGCATGCGGGTCCGAGTGACGGCGGTTTATCTGCTGGTGGGTCTTGTGGTTTGGGCGGCTGTGCTCAAATCGGGTGTTCATGCGACGCTGGCTGGATTTGCTATTGCCTGGTTTATTCCGCTCAACCTGAAAGACGAAGATGGCAATCGTATGCTCGCGCAATTAGAACACCGCTTGCAGCCTTGGGTAGCCTTTTTTATTGTGCCGGTATTTGCTTTTGCCAATGCGGGGGTGCAATTTTTGGGGATCGGTGTCGATGCGCTGTTGAACCCGTTAAGCATTGGTATTGCTGCCGGACTATTCCTCGGTAAGCAGTTGGGCATTTTTACGGCTTGTTGGCTGGCTGTAAAAAGTGGTCTGGCGAGTTTGCCGCAGGGAGCCAATTGGCGGCAGGTTTACGGCGTGTGTGTACTCTGTGGTATTGGTTTTACCATGAGTCTGTTTATCGGTTCTCTGGCCTTCGAGGGGGTCGATGCAAGCTATATGAACAGCGTGAAGATTGGTGTGTTGCTGGGGAGCTTGCTATCGGCAATCCTGGGTAGCTGGCTTATCTCGCGAAATACAAAGAAAGGGGTTTAGTGTTGTTCATGCTGTATTAAAATCGTTGCATCATACCGTCTGAGGTAAGTACTGTAATATCACCGCTCTGGTCGACGATATCGATAATGGCGCGGCTGCTGGCACCCCCGTATTCCTGACGGGGTTTGGCCTTCCAGCTGGCGGTTTCCTGTCCATTGTCGATTTGAAACCGCTTCACTTCACCCTGGAACGTCCCCACGGTCAAGAAGCGTTCGTCTTCAGAAAAGCTGGCAGCGTGGTAGTTGGTATAGCGGTTTGGAAAACGGAATTTTACTTTGCCACTTTGGGACTCCCATACCATCGCATCCTCGCGTAGGGATGTTACAAAGGCGAGTTCTCCTGATGGGGAGATGGCGACCGTGTTAATGAAATTTTCGAGCGTCATGCTTTGCACCAGTTCGCCGGTGCGCAGGTTCCAGATTTTGGCGGTTTTGTCTTCACTGCCGGTAATACCAAACAACCCTTGCTGATCAATGTCCACCATGCCCACTTCGGCTTCGTGGGGGAAGATGTGAATCGTACTGCCGTTGCGCATATCAAAATAGGCGGCTGTTCCGTTTTCCAGGCCCATGAGTGCGCGATCACCGTTCTCATCGAGCTTAATGCTGAGTATTTTGTCTGAGGCGCGCCAAAACTGTTTGTACTCTCCGGTTTCGGTACTCCACAGCACCATGTTGTCGCCCTCGCAGGTCACTGCAGTCTTGCCGTTACCGGAAAAAGCGACGGCCCGAATGGACGAAAATTCACCCGCTTTATGGTTCCAGGCATACAGTCGTTCTTTGCGTTTGATATCCCAGAGACTTCCACCGTGGTGCACCGAGCCAAAGACCGCCATGGAGGCGTCTTTGGATAGGGCGCCACTGATCATGCCTTGATGAGCCAGTTTAAGGGTTTCTTTGGGGCCTTCGGCGCATGCCGAGAGTAGTAGTGCAAAGGCGCAAATCAGCAGAGAGGGCAGCTTGAGCACATTGAATCCTTGGTAGACGAAGTGAGCTTTGAATAGAGTATAGCGTCTGACGGGAAATCTGGAGTAAGTCTGGTGTTTTCTTGGAGTTGATGTGGGGAACGCGAAAAACGTTCCCCTAAAGGATGTCAGGCTACCGAATCCGCGTAGGCTTTATGCAGGGATTCGATCAGCAGATCTTCCAGTTCGAAACGATCTTCCAGCGTTTTGCCCAGCGTATCCAGTTCAGCGATCAGCTCGGCTGCGCCGTCATCCACCTTGTGGATATTGTCGAAACGATCGTTGAAGTTCAGGGCAACTTCGGTGGAGGCCTGAATTTTGGGAATGGTACGCTGCGCCAGCTCGGTACCTTCTCCATCGTTAAAGTCTTTGGCTTCCTGAAGCAATTGCTCGTAGACCTCAAAGTGACCAACGGACACGTAGTCCACCAACAACTGACAGAAGGCCTGCAGTTTTTCGACTTTGTTTTCAACGGAGCTGCCCGGATTCACCGACAGATCACAGAGTTTTACGATGAGTGCCTGGCGCTCTTTCAGCCATTTATCAATGAGGTTGTTGACCCCGCCCCAACGCTCTTTTGCAGATTTGCAATTCTCGAGCATGTTGTACCCCTTACTACCGCAGTGCGATCGCCAACTATGGGCGAAAAATGTGTTTTAACATTGTGCTGAATGCTGTGACTTGCCAGCAGCACTCAATTACTTGTTGTCGTCAAAGTGCCGCACCACAAAAAGGCCGTGGGCGGGAAGACTTTAAAAGCTATCTAATTTGTTCGGCAGTGGCAACTTTTATTTACGCAATCGCGCCGGTTAGCCCGTTGTGTGGCTTGATGGTGCGCGCTCACGAAGGCTTTTAACCAACAACAGCAAAGAAAGTAACCCAATACCGGCAAATGCCAGAAGAGACCAGCCGGGTATCGACAATCCAAACAGACTCCACTGTACCTCGGCACAATCCCCAGTGCCGGTGATGGCCATTTGTATGACCTCGAACAGTGGGAACACCTCAAGCATGTATTCCAGTCCGGGCCCGCAGGCGGGTACCTGGTCTGCAGGTAAATGTTGCAGCCAGATCTGTCGACCGGCAATCGCCGCGCCCCCGGCGGCGACTACTAGCATTAATCCATGGTATACGCGTTGCCCGAATTGTGCAGGGTTGTGCAGGCCCGCGATTAGCGCCAATGCGCCAAGGGCAACAAACACTGCTCGCTGCATCATGCACATGGGGCAAGGATCCATACTGGCAAACGGTTCAACGTAAATGGCAGTGAGCAGCAAGGCTGCGCAGGCGAGGAAAATCGCCATGTGCAGGTTTCTAAACGACAAAAGCATGCTAGATCCTGTAACGGTCAAAAGTGCAGAGCTGCTATGTTGGCCAAGTTTGGCAGAGCAGTAAATACCCGAGGCGGTGAATTAATACCTTGTTAATGCTGTATCGAGGCCATGGCGCGAGCGCAGCTTACTGCCTATAATCAATGACCCAACGATCAATCAAAGAAAACGGGAGCATTATGAAGGGCGCGTGGAGACTCACACTGGCAGGTCTTGTGGCCTGGGCGATAGCGGCAAGCGCGTTAGCCGAAGGCGAAGAGGCGGCAGCACCGCAGATTCAATATTTCGATCTCGACCCTCCTTTTGTGACCAACTACGATGTGTCCACCAGCAAGCTCAAATTCGTCAAGGCAGCAGTCGCAGTGCGTGCAACCAGTCAGGCGGCAGTCAACGAGGTGATCAGTCACGAACCTTTGGTGCGCCACGAAATCGTCATGTTGCTGAGTCGCCAAACCGAAGAAACCATGTCTACTTCTGCCGGGCAGGAATCGGTGCGTACCGAAGCCTTAAAAGTTGTGCAGGATGCCCTGAAAAAAGAGACCGGCAGTACGCAGATCGATGACCTGCTATTCACCGAGTTTGTTGTACAAAGATAGATTCTCGAATTTGCTGCTTTGGCCGTGTCGGCAGAGCAGTACGGTCTCAAAGCGGGCTTGCGTGACGTCTGAGCCAGGCAGTCGCAAGCCTCAATTGTTCTCCACGTGTTTAACGTGGTGCCTCCAACGCGAAAAATAAGTCGCCATATTTTGTCAAGCATATATTGCTAAATGTAATTATTTGTAATAAAAAGTTAGGTCGCAGTAGCTGAAGTTAGGTTAATAACAAAATAATCTCACAAGGATGAGTTTTATGTTTAATTGCCGAACCTCGAGCTTCCTTGCAGGCATTGTCATCGCATTTGGTACGCACGTCTCTTCCAGCCATGCCAGCTTGACCGACTTTGCATCGAACACGAGTAATCTTACCGATCTGGAAATCGCCGCAGCGAATGCCAATCAGGCCGTCTATGACGAACTGCTCGCGCTGGGCTGCACTGATAATGCCACAAGTGGTTCGGGCGCCTGTTCCGATGGTGTATTTCAAGTGTGGCAGAATGTGCGCGAACTGGTGCATACCGCCAACGATATTCTGGGCAATAGTGGTCCAACGTTCTTTTCTTTAGGAGTGGACGCCGAAAATCTCGGCTTCAGCCTGCGCTGGACCGCCGCCGAAGAAGTCGCCGCACAACAGTCGCTGAGCGATGGGTTTGCCAGTGCACAATTGGCCAACTTGAGTTCACGAATCGGCGCGATTCGTGGAGGTACGAGAGGTGTTGCCAGTAATAGGAGTCCCACTAATACCACACAGTGGTTGAGCGGCCTCAATGCGGGCGACGCCACGGAAGCGTGGTCGCGATGGGGAGGCTTTGTCAATGCCAGTTATACCGATGCCACGCATGATCCTACTCAGCGTGAAAATGCCTATGAAATGACCGGAACCGGTTTCGATTTTGGCCTGGACTATCGCATTGATGATCAATGGGTGGTGGGTGCCGTGGCAGGGCTGCGTGAAGAAGACATTGAGTTTGACAGCACGCTCAGTATCGTTGATGGCAATATCGAAGTGAGTGGCTGGTCGTTGATGCCCTTTGCGCTTTATCAGCGCGATGCCTCGTTCGCGAGTTTTTCTCTGGGTTATCAGCAAAGCGAATACGATACCCGGCGGGCAATTACCTATACCTCTCTTAATCCCAATACCAACTCGGTGAACACCACCGCACTCAGCAGTAATGAGTCGAATACCCTGCTGCTCAACGTTGCGGCCGGTTATGCCTTCGATCTTGGCGGCGGCAGCTCTCTCGAGCCCGGCATTGCCCTGGATTACCAGTCTCAAACCATTGATGCCTTCACCGAACGCGACATTCTCAATGATGGTTTTGGCTTTGAGTTTGAAGAGCAGGATGTCGATACGCTCGAGGCGGTACTGAGTGTGGTTGCACGTACGGTGTGGTCGGGCAGTAGGGGCATAATGGTGCCCCATTTGGGCCTCGAAGCCCACGCCATTCATCGTGATCAAAGTGATATTAAGGCGCGATATAAAGACCTGGGTAGCAGTGCCACGTCGACGTTTACGCTCAAGCCCGATGATGCGGATAGTAATTATCTGGTTTACAACATTGGATTTTCGGCGGTGATTACCGGCGCCTCAGAAGGGGCATATGGTGAGCCGGCGACTGGCGGCGTGCAGGTGTTTATCGACTACCGCTATTTTGACCAGTTTGATGATTACGAACAATCCATTGCCACGGCGGGTCTGCGTTACGAGTTCTGAATAATAACGACACAAGGGAGGGAATAGCATGTCAAGGATGTCGTACATTGCTGTTTTGTTTAGTATTTTGGTTCTTGCAGCCTGTGGTGGCGGAGGTGGCGGCTCGTCTACTGCTGTGGGTACCGACACCGATCAAACCATTGCCAGCGCGAAAGCAATAGGGGTGGGCCAGGGAGATACGCACTCCAGTATCAATCCTCACTATGTGGCACGTGCCAACTCGCTGGTTACACTATCCGGAAAAGACAGCGACTCTCCCAACCCCATTCTCTCCTTTAACTGGCTACAGATCGATAACGGTGCGCCGCAAGTCGAACTGTATGAACGCACCAAAAACAGCAAAGCCTTCGTGACCCCCGAAGTCAACGAGACGACCACGCTGGTCTTTGAGCTGATGGTCGAAGACTCGAAAGGTGTTACGGGTAAACAAAGAATGCGGGTCGATGTACTCCCTGCCGATGACGCCAATCGTTTTCTGATCGACCCCGCAACGGCCGACCGTCGCCTCAACCTGATCGCCAGCGTGACAGGAGGGGAAAGTACGGGGGCACAGGAGCATACAGCGACGGTGGCGTTTAGAGTGACGGCTTTCTGGCTGGACAGAGACGGCGCGCAACAAAATCTGGTTTTGCATGAAGCGGCCCAATCGTTGACTTTTCCTGCGGGGTTTTCCCCGGAGCCTGGGTATGACCCACTGAGCCGTAACGAAAACCCCCGCATTGGATTTGATCTGATGGCATTGGATCTCGACCAAATTAACAAACATTTTGAAGCCGAAGGCCAGCGTAATAAACGTCTTGATCCATGGCGTATTGGAGATGCCTATCTCGAAATTGAACTTAGCCTGCAACCCAACACCGCGCTCGATTTTGAACTGCATGCCCTATCAGAAAATAACGCATTGTTGCCTGCGACCGAACTGGATGCGACGGCAACCGAAACCTATTTAATCAAGCCGCAGACTGGTGACCTGGATGCCCTGATTCAACAAGACAAGTTGCTGGCGGCATTGGGGCTCGAGAGCAATATCAGTGCGCGCAATTACTACGCGCTGATTGACCCCGAAGGGCGTTTTGCCAAACTGGATGCCTGGTTGGCGTATGCCGGGTTCCCTCCGCTCAAAGAAAATGTAGATAACTACCCCGACATCGCGCACGCCATTTACCTGAACAATTATGATTTGGGGTTTGGCAGAGACATGTACCTGCGCAAAGACGGCGAGGGCAACGTATACAGCTACGTGATCAACTATCCCTCGGTCGAAGCGGCCTTAAACAAAACCGGGGAGTTTGCTGTAGTGGTGATGGAATACAGCGATAACCCCGACCCCAATGGCGACAATGCCAAGATCGTTAAGTTTTACTCCTACGTGCCTGACAATATTAATGGTGGATACGTGCGTACCAACACGATGAACTTTGATGGTCGCGGCGAGCAGGCGGTACCGGGAGTGTGTACTGCCTGTCACCAAAGTTACACCGGGCCCAGGCAGTTCACCGATGTGAATGAAGCCGATTTAGACGCCACCTTTATGCCGTGGGATGCCGATTCGTTTTTATATGCCGCCGCGAACGACCCGCGCTATGTTGAAGCCACCATTGATCCCTCGCAGTACAGCAATGGCCCCATTTCTCTCGATAAGTACAGCCGCGAGAGCATGGAAGAACCTATCCGGCAGCTTAATCTTGGTGCGTTGGCAACTTACAAGGACGACCCTGAGCGACACGCTGATTCCATTGCCCTGATTCATGGCTGGTATGGCGACGAAAGCATGAGTTTGGCCGTGGACGCACTGCCCGCCAATGTTTTTGATGGCAACTATGTTCAGCCGGGCTGGGCACAACAGAGCGATCTGTATCATGAGGTCTTTGCACGAAACTGTCGCCTGTGCCATGTGCAGATCAGCAATGACCAGACCGACTTTGATAGTTATGAGGAGTTCATCAATAACGACCGTTTGATGAACTATGTATTCGAAACCGGCACCATGCCCATGGCGCGACTTACCATGGATCGATTCTGGGCGCCGTTTCATCCCGGTGATCCTACTGCCGCTGCGGTGTTGCGCGCACATCTTCAGGATATGGGGCTATCTGTCAGCGAACGGCCCGGGCTGCCCCTGGCGCGATTTAGTACCGCCCCTACCACTGTCACGATTGATGATACGGTTTCGCTTGATGCGAGCAATAGTCTGTTTGCGTCTACCTTCAATTGGCAAATGACGGCACCCTCCGGTTCATCATCCAGTCTGGTCAGCACCAATGCCGCACAGACTTCCTTTGCTCCAGATATCCCCGGTGGCGAATATACCGTGACGCTGACCGTTGCCGATGACGAGGGGCAGAGTGCCGATCTGACACAGACAGTCTCTGTGGTAGACCGAGTTCCTGTTGCCGAGTGTTTTGATGCCGACACCAATGGCTTAACGGCAGCCGGTGAACTCAGGGATATACCCGTGTTAGCCCGTATAAGCCAGCTGGGTGACGGCCAACTGGAAATTGTCGAGCTGCAGCAAGGAAGTTTTGGCGCAGCCGAAGTTAGCGAAGGCGGTGCGCACATTCACTACACCCTGAACGACCCCTTTAACCGCGGCGAAGATGTGATTGGCTATCGACTGGTCGATCGTAATGGCTCCTTATCGACCCTCGGTAATAGCTGTGCGGGCAGAGATGGCTACGGACAGATACGCATCGATACGCGCCGTGGTGAGCTGGCCCCCACCGAAGTTAGCGCCCAGGTTCACACCCATTATGCGAGTTCGACCGTTCAACTCAGTTGGCGCGCGCCCGAGCAGATAACGGTCGAAGGTTATCGTATCTATCGCGAGGATCAGGCAGTTGCGCTGGCCGATACTACTGCGACCAGTTTTACCGACACTAACCTGTCCCACGCCACAAGCTATCGCTATCGCGTCAGTAGTCTGATTGAGGGCAGTGAATCCCAGGCCTCGGCCTGGGCATCGGTCACTACTGCCGATCTTCGCCCGCAGGAGCCCGCAGTCTCGGCTGTTTCCACAAGCGAGATAGACCTGAGCTGGTCAGCTCCAGCGACACAGGTAGATACATATCGGGTTTACCAACAGCTGGACGACAGCACACAGCTGTTAATAGGCAGCACACAAGCGACAACACTGCGCATTAATGCGCTTACCGCCGGAAGTGCGTATACCTTCGGTGTGAGTGCACAAGATGACGTTCAGGAAACCGATGTGGTGCTGGCCGCGCCGGTAATGACCTATCCTGAGGTACCAGCCAGTCTGGTCGCTGTGTCGGGGGATGATGCACGCTCCCAGATTGCACTCAGCTGGGATGCTCCGGTCTCGGGTAGGTGGGACGGATTCGAACTTCAGCGTCGCTCCGGTACAGGGAATTACAGCACGCTTACGCAGCCATTGGGCACGTCACGCAGTTACCTGGATACCGGTCTTAGCGCCAACACCGAGTACAGTTACCGACTGTTTGCAGTGGCCGGCGAACTCAGCTCAGCGCCCACGACCGAAGTGTCGCTAACCACACAACCGGAAGACGCCGCTAAACCCAGTTTGCTGACTGCGGCCCCGCACACAACAAACGATGCCACGCAGATTGCACTCAGTTGGCAGTTGCCATCGGGCTTTAATCCCACCGAATTGCGCTTGCATCGTGATGAAAATGCCGACGGCAGTTTCGAAACCATGCAGCTGTTGGCCGCTGCTACAAACAGTTATACCGACAGCAATGTGATTCCGGCTACTGATTACACTTATGTGATCGAGGCCTACTATGCGGGGACGGGGGCCGAAGAGGCTTCCGAACCGGCCACTGCGCGTACCCGCTCGCTACAGCCAGCCAATCTTCAGGCCACAGCACAGACGCTGAATGAAATAACCCTGTCCTGGGTTGCTCCCGAGGCCCAGGTTGAGGGCTACCGTATTCTGCGTGATGGCAGTCAGGTTGTGGCATCGCACCCTTCCACCCAATTCACCGATACCGGTTTGCAACCCGGAACCGCCTACAGCTATGAGGTACAGGCTTTGCAGAATGCACAGTTTGCTATCGATAGTGCCGCGCTGGCAACGGTGCCTGCTGCGGTGAGTGATTTAGTCGTCACCAACGTGAGTGGCGTAAACAGCAGTTCGGCCCTCCAGCTCAGCTGGAGCTACAGTGTTGATCCCGGGGCGTGGATACTACAACGCCGGGCCGAAGGGGAGGCCACATTCACTGAGATCACCGCGCCAGCGGCTAACCAGCGGAGCGTTTTGGATACCGGCCTCAACCCTGAAACCAGTTATGTATATCGTCTTATCGCGCAAAGTAATGGTCTGCAATCAGAGCTCGCTGAGAGTGCTCCGATTGCTACGGCCGCCGTGGGGGAACAGGCGCCGCAAGGACTCACAATCGCCCCTGATGTCACACATAATGCGACGCAGCTGAATCTCAACTGGAGCATGAACGCGGGCTATACCCCGCAAAGCTATACCGTTCTGCGCAACGATGTGATGATCGCCAGCGATATCACCACAACGAGCTATGCGGATAACAATAGCGGAGCGTGGCTGGAGCCCGATACCACATACAGTTATCGCGTAGTGGCGGTATACGGTGATGGCGAAGCTTCATCGGCTGCCGTGCAGGGGACGACTGCATCGCTGGCCGTGCGCAATCTCAATGCCACGCAGACCACAAACAGTATCGATCTCAGCTGGGATGCGCCGTTGGCGACTCCCAGCGGCTACGAAGTGCGCAGGGATAGCGAGGCACCGGTAGCTCAGCTGGCAACAACATTCAGTGCGGTGCGACTCAACCCAGGCACAAGCTATTCCTTTGAGGTGCGCGCGCTTCAAAATGGCAAGTCGCAAGTGGTGACGCAAAACTTTGCTACGGCGCCTAATGCCGTCGCTGCTCTGAC
>JBFHVM010000072.1:0-11788 GCA_041589495.1 Oleiphilaceae bacterium
CACACTTTCTTTGTTACAACAACACGGTGCAGAAGGCTTTTATCGGGGCGCTATCGCTTCTGCCATTGTCGAGAAAGTACACAATGCGCTTAACCCCGGCTTACTCGACACCGAAGACCTTGCAGATTACAGAGTCATCGAACGTGCACCTGTTTGTATGACCTACCGGGAGCATGAGGTGTGCGGTATGGGGCCACCCAGTTCAGGCGCGCACACGGTAGGACAAATTCTGGGCATACTTGAAAACTTTGATATGGCGGCATTGCAGCCCAATAGCCCAGAAGCTTGGCACCTGATTGCCGAGGCCTCGAAACTCGCTTTTTCGGATAGGGGGCTTTATCTCGCTGATCCGGATTTCGAACCCATCCCAAGAGGCCTGCTTTACCCAGAATATCTATCCCAGCGATCAACATTAATATCCCCTAAGCGCGCGTTAAATAGCGTTACACCAGGCAAACCAAAGGGCGCACGCCAAAACGCTGTGACAGGAAAACAAGTGGATCAGCCTTCTACGACACACTTTGTCATCGTCGATGTGATGGGCAACATCCTGTCTGTCACCAGCACCATCGAAAACGCTTTCGGCTCGCGATTAATGGTAGGGGGATTTTTGCTTAATAACGAACTCACCGATTTTTCGTTTTTACCTAATGCCGAGTACGGGCTCGTCGCCAATCGTGTACAGGGCGGTAAGCGTCCCCGATCTTCCATGGCCCCAACGATCGTCCTCAAAGACGATCTCCCAGTCGTTGCCATTGGCTCTCCAGGAGGTTCTCGCATTATCAACTATGTGGCTAATAGTCTTGTCCGTTTGATTGACTGGCAACAACCCTTAGTGCAAGTGATGGCTGCGCCACACGTAACCAGTCGTTTTGGTACGGTTGATATCGAAGCCGACACGACTTTCGAAGCGCTTGTAGATCCTTTGCAAAACATGGGGCATCAAGTTGAAGTAAAGGACCTCAATTCTGGTTTGCATGGCATTGTTTTTAATAACGGACTCATGACCGGTGCAGCCGATCCACGCCGAGAAGGGCGCGCTTTAGGACGCTAGATTTTGCGGATAAGAAAACTGCTCTTTGGCCAGGACAACTCCGTCAGTGTTTGCTCTACCGCTGTTATTTGAGCCTTAATATTATCCGTAAATAGCGCCCCATCGTAGGCTCTACTTACAATATGGTAGGTCGTGTCAAACAGTACGAAACGCTTACACCATGAATGCAAGTACATTCGATCCGACGTGGCGCCACCATAACGCCGATCGCCAATGATCGGACAGGACAAAGACTTAGCAGCCACACGCAGCTGATGCGTTTTCCCGGTTTCGGGCTTGAACAACAAGCAGGACGCAAGGCCTTCGTTACTTTCTGAGGGACTCTTTATTGTAAACGCTCGCAGGCGTGTTATCGCCGCGCTCTGCGTCGTACGTAGCAGTTTATAATTCCCGTTTCTTGCCTTAGCCATATCACCGATCACACTTCCCTGCTTTTTCTTGGGCCGATTAGCGACAAGGGCCAAATAGTATTTTTCGACTTGCCTATTCTGAAATAACTGGCTCAGAGAGGCATTTGCTTCTTCATGGCGAGCGAATAACATTAAGCCGGACGTCTCTTTATCGAGGCGGTGAACAGGAAACAAAGAGTCATCGTTAAGTTGGTCACGTAAGAGTGCAACAATACCTTGCTGATGATCGTCGGTATGAAAGGCAATACCATGAGGTTTATGAATCGCGATCAGGTGGGCATCTTGATGGATTATTTGAAGTGTTTGAGCGTTGGCTTTCGGCATTACCGATTAGGCTGTGTGTGTTAATTCGGCAGTTGAAGTGTCGCCATGAGCAATGGGCAGAGGCGCCTTACTGGCACTAAACAGGCGTTGCAGTGAAAAACGTAGTGGAAATGCGCAGGCACCGCCAATCAGATCTCGAGCCAGTGTCCAGCGCGGTAAATCCTGGTACAAATTGCCATAAGTACCCGCCATGGCGAACAGCGATCGCGACAGATGCAGGTAATCGCTTTTGATGGTGATGTTTAACTGGTACGTATTCGACATAAGATGCAAAGCCGTCTGTAATCGGCACTGCAATCCTGTCTTGCCCTCGCGATACAGCTGTGCAATCGGGAAGCGGCCCATTGGCGTTATGCCGCGCTTTTGCAGCGTTTCGTGCAAACTCGTGCGTATTTCCTCGTAGCGTCGGCGATTTTGATCAGACCGTGTGCTCATAAGTATCAACGTTTCGGTGAGCTTATCAATATCCCCCACAATCACCGAACGCAGATAAGCGCCAAGCAAGCCCCACTTCCCTTCCATATTGACGGAGTTGCCCCAGTCAATGAGGTACAACTGTCCAAACTGGTCAACCATGACATTGCCCGGATGCAGGTCTCCATGGAATTCCTGATGTATTAGCAGATGCTCCAGCATGGCAAAGAGAAAGTTACCGCCTATCTTGCGTCGATAATCCCCCCGAATCACCTGCGGACATTCCGCCAGGGCGTGATTAATGGCCATCGCCTGATCCAGATATTCCATTTCGAGAATACGCGCCGCGCTCTCGTACACGCGCGGCACGTGCCAAACCGGTGATTCAAGGGATCGCTCATAAAAGCGCTGCTGAATCTCTGCTTCGTGATTAAAATCCAGCTCCTGCTCAAAGCCTCTCGTGAATTCTTTTATCTGATCCGCCATTGCACTCAAAAACGGTCTCAATTTAGAGTGCGGGGCCCAGTATTGGCTGCTGATCAGCATTAATTCGATTGCCAGAGAACCCATGGCAAACTCACGCTCCAGATTATGGCGGGCAACTTTTACCACAATGGGAACGAGAATTTCTTTACCACCACGTTGCAACGGTTTCTTCGCGACAAATACCGAGCCTATGGAGCCTGACTTAATGGGCTTAGCCACATCGAAACCAAAGTAACGTTGCTCGGGTCGTTCACCAAAGGCCTCAATAAAGGCGTGCACAACCTCTTCGGGTGACATGGGTGCCACGTCTTCCTGGAATACTTGTAACTCGCAGGCAATTTCCTCGGGGAGAAAGTCGGCATTCGCTGCCGCCACCTGCGCCATTTTTATGAACAATGGTCCAAATTCACGGACCATCTTGGCTACAATCTCGGCCTGTGTTTTAAAATCTTTGGGGTCGGTCTGCAGAAACGGCTTTATGTAGCGTATAGCCTTAATCTGCCGTTTGAGAATGTACAAATCACCGCGCAACACCTGAACTTTCTGGACAATCTCGCCCAGAGTCTTTTGGTTAAGCCTGCGTATCTGCTTGATATTATTAACTATTTCTACAAGCAACGGTTCGTAGGTGCGCAACACTGAACGCACAATATCCAGATTAAGCTCTACTAACCCTTTTAATTCGGGTGATTCAATCAGCTCCTGGAAAAAATTCCAGAATTCATCGATAACCACTTCCGGGATATCGACAGGACTGCGTAACACCACCTGTTTAACCAGATATCGAATTAGATTCTCTGTAGATTCCTCATTAGGAATAAAACGGTAACGACGCAAATACGCGGTCAACGAGCGTGAATGCTCAGATATAGGGTGCTGATACAACTGTTCAAAGAGCTCGTCGAGGAGTAATGACAGCTCTTGCTGCTCGATATTAGTATCGCTGAGTATGCTGCGAGCCAGTGGAGCAAATGCTTTGGGCAGAGCTGCACTACTCGTTGCCAGATCGCCGGCCCCACGCAGTACGGTGACCGTATTGCTGGTGAGTTTGCTCAAATCAACAAAGCGTTTTTTCTCAGAGGCCATGCCGCGTACTATCCTCCTCATGCAGGGCCGCACAGATTAACACAAGGACGGGGTTCTAAGATATGGTGCACACTCTAAAACTCCCCTCTTAAGCATAGGCCTTCACAGAATTGCTCTGCCTCCCTATACTCAGTTACTCACAACAAAAAAGCAGTAAGCGATTCCGCATGGAAGATATCTCGATCGTTAATTCGTTTTTCCTGATCTTTTCGGGCGCCGCGGTATTGGCATCCGTGGTTCTCTATACACGCCAGCCCATTATTCTTGCTTACATTGCGCTCGGTGCGCTTATTGGCCCGTTTGGGCTGCATTATGTGAGCGATGCTAAATTGCTATCCGAGATAGCCGAGATTGGGATTATCTTTCTGCTTTTCTTGTTGGGCCTCGACATGCAGCCCAGCAGTCTTATGCACATGTTGAGAAAGGCAACTCTGGTCGCACTGGCCAGCTCAGCCGCCTTTGCCCTGATCGGATACCTTGTCGCCATCGCTTTCGGGTTCACGCAAATTGAATCATTATTGGTAGGTTGTGCCATGATGTTTTCGAGTACAATTATCGGCATCAAGCTCTTACCCACCACAGTACTGCACCACCGACACACCGGGGAGCTTGTGGTAGGCCTCCTTCTTCTGCAGGATTTGATCGCCATCGTTGTTCTTTTGATGCTTGGCGGCGACAAATCCGAAAGTGCTGATGAAGGCATGTGGGATCTGGTTAAAACCATGCTCACCCTTCCCCTGCTCCTATGGGCAGTGTTTTTCACCGTCAAGCACGTAATTGTTCGGCTGATCGCACAATTTGACCGTTTTCATGAGTATATATTTCTACTGGCGATTGGCTGGTGCCTGGGCATTGCAGAACTTGCCAAGTTCCTTGGGCTTTCACTCGAGATTGGCGCATTTATCGCTGGCATCAGTATTGCTACGAGCCCGATCTCCCAATACATTGCTGAGCATTTGAAGCCCCTGCGGGATTTCTTTCTGGTGTTGTTTTTCTTCTCGTTGGGTGCGGCCTTTAATTTGGGGCTTTTGGGTGAAGTAATTATACCGGCGTTAGTACTGGCAATACTGATGATTGCACTGAAGCCTGTCATCTTCCGATATTTACTACGCTTTTTAAAAGAGGATAACGACACAGCATGGGAAGTGGGTTTTCGGCTCGGTCAAATCAGCGAGTTTTCACTGCTCATTGCTTATCTGGCGACCAGCTCACTACTTATCGGTACCGAGGCTTCGCACCTTATTCAGGCGACCGCCATACTCACCTTTATTCTGAATTCGTATCTGGTAATTTTTCGCTATCCGAGCCCCATTGCTATCAGTGACCACTTGAGGCGGGATTAATGACTGCACAAGCAAATTGTCCGTGCGGTAGTGGAAGCGTCTACCTGAACTGCTGTGCACCTTACCATCAGGGCACACCTGCGCCCACCGCAGAAGCACTAATGCGCTCACGATACTCTGCGTTTGTATTGGAGCTGGAAGATTACTTACTTGCTACCTGGCATAGCGACGAACGCCCGAATGAAGTCGCCTTTGACGAAAATTGCAAGTGGCTGGGGTTAAAGATTAAACGCACTGAGCAAGGCAAACCCGATGATGACAATGGGCTTGTGGAATTCGTAGCTCGCTACCGAATTGACGGTAAGGGTTACCGCCTGACAGAGAACAGCCTGTTCAAGAAAATCGATGGGCGCTGGTATTACCATAGCGCCCAATCACTTGTTACAAATTAGCTTAGCCCGCGACTACCACGCCATTCACCAAGCACTTTCTCGACACCACGCGACACGCTAGCAGTAACCGTCGCTCCCAGTTTCTCAATGAGATGCTGCTTTTCTTTGACCTCGACGCTGAATACATCTGCGTCCTTGCACGCCTCCAACAAGTAATCGTCTGAAGTTTGCAAGCTGTCGACGAGATTCACATCCAAAGCACGACTACCAAACCAGATATCACCCGTTGCTACTTGCTCTATATCTACCGAGGGACGCCTTTCGCTCACGTACTCTTTAAAAAGTACGTGAGTATCTTCCAGATCTTCCTGGAACTTACGTCGACCTTTCTCAGTATTTTCACCAAACATGGTCAGCGTGCGCTTGTACTCACCGGCCGTCAGAATTTCTACATCGACATCGTTCTTTTTAAGCAGACGGTGAAAATTGGGAATCTGTGCGACAACACCAATGGAGCCCATAATGGCGAAGGGAGAGGCAACAATGCGATCAGCCACACACGCCATCATGTAGCCCCCGCTGGCAGCCACTTTGTCGACACATGCGGTGAGTGAAATATTGCGACTTTTGATGCGATCAAGTTGCGCAGCAGCCAAACCATATCCGTGCACCATGCCTCCGGGACTTTCCAACTTAACAACAACTTCGTCTTTTTCGGGGCGCGCTACCGCCAATACCGCCGTCACCGCTTCACGAAATGTATCGACAGCCGAGGCCTTGATATCACCATCAAAGCTCAACACGTAGGTACGCTTTCGTTCATCAACAGCAACGGATTTGGCAGCCTGCTTCGCGGCTTTTTTCTCAGCCTTGCGTTGTTTTTTGAGCGCGTCTTTATCGAGAATATGCTCTTCGAGCTGTTTAAGTGTATCGTCGAGTTTGTCGTTAAGCTTTTCGACATGCAGCTCCTTGCGATCGGATTTACGGCTTTTCATTGCTGAACCACTCGCAGCAGCGATGATAATGAGTATCGCTAATAGCACTGTGACAGCCTTTGCCAAAAAAATACCGTATTCGTTTAAAAACTCCACCGGGATACTTCTCCATTATTGTGGTTTTAGTTCGTGTATGACTCAGCCATCGCATATTAGAGACATTTGATTCGAAAACAAGAGAGGCCTCGTTTTCAAATTCAAACAAGCGTTCGATAGCCTATTGACATGACCTTGTAGAAGCCATACTCTTCGTCTGGTTTGGAAGCCGCCATTGTTGGTCAGCTTGCACTTCCCCGGATGCTCGTCGCCACAGTACCGTGTTGCCAAGGGTATCGATGCCGGGGCAACACTACACTATTAACAAACACAGAAGGGTAACCTCATGTCTGTAGCTAACACCTTTGAAACTCTGAAGAACAACTTCAATGCCGACGCAGCGAGCGGCATGGATCTGGTTTTTCAATTCAACATCGAAGACGATGAAAACTACAACCTGACTATCAAAGACGGCACTTGTGAACTGGCTCAGGGTGAACACGAAGATCCTTCCGTAACGCTGATCATGAGTTCAGAAACTCTACAAGGCATCGTAAGTGGCGAAACCGACGGCATGCAGGCATTCATGGCTGGTCAATTGCGCGCTGAAGGCGACATGATGCTGGCTACAAAGCTGGGCGAGCTGTTCGAAATCGGCTAAGCCGAGCCTCTATTTAAAAAGCCGCGTAGATTCGCGGCTTTTTTGTATCCGGACATTAATCACAAAGCGGTGACGGGACTCAACACAGGTCCACTTCCCTTCATCAGTAAAACATATTCACCCTCAATTAAGGGTCTATACAGGTCAATACCATATACACTCCTTACACCAGGCAAGTATTCTACCGTTTCGAGTTCTCTCCAGGCCCATTCGAAAAATGCAGAACGCCTGTCGTTCATTACGACGAGGCTCTGCTGGCCATTTTCGACTTCAAGTGATTGGATATGCAGCATGGGTCGTAGGCCAAGAACCAATAACCAATCATCCCATAACAATTGCCGCATTGTGATACGCCAATGCGTACCATGCGTTTGCGCAGCGTATTCAGCACCCTCTGCATCATAGTAGCGCACTAAGACGCCGTCAGCGGCAGGAGTCACTGCGATTCGGGCTAAAGGGGATTCGTGCCAGGCAACCTGAAACCCATAAAGGAGAACCGCAGGAGTCAGCACAAATAATAGCAGAGTCGTGCAAAGGGAGTACTTAAGCATGCGAACCAGCTGGCCCAGCATTGAGGAGGTGCCTAAGAGGAATAACCAATCGAGGCAAGACTGTCTTCAGAAAGCTTGAGTAGCTCGTCATTAAGCGCATCTTTATATTTCATACTTTCAATATAATATTCAAGCGAAGACAACGCATCTGCGAGCGTTTCCATAATGCGCTCTTCTGGCGCCGCATCCGATTCATAGAGTTCGTCATTGATACACTGTAAACAGGTCGCAACAATTCGACTGACGCGATCATGCCCTATCATCGCCATGCCGCCACGAATTCCATCCATTACCGGGGCGATATTAGCGAGATGTAAGCGATCGCCGTGTGACTCGACAAAAGAGGTAATCGATCGTTTGGCCAAAGCCAAACCGGCTTCCGACTCTTCCACAACTACGAATCGCGCCTCTTTCAGGAACGCATTCTCTTCCTGCTGATTGCCATTGTCCAGAGTAATATCAGGCTGCTCGCCGGTTTCCTCGTAGGTGCGAATTGCAATCTCAACTTTAATAATGGCATCGGCCACAGTGAGCAGCTCGGATTCGGAGATCAAGCGGTCACTATCACACCAGGCCTTGACAATACTAGCCTGATGCTCGCATATCTCAGCAATGTTTTTAAGATCGAGCATCACCAAAGTGCCCGCAATGCGCTCCAACCCTCCAGAGATAAATAGCAGATCTTCGGCATTGGGCTCACCACCACGCTCCAGAATATCCAGCTTCTCTTTCAGATGCGTCATTTCTTCCTGAATCGCCTTGGACAAAGAACGCAATACATCCACACCGGGGCCAAATAAGCGCCTGCTTTCTTTTTGCAAGTCTTTATCGGTGACCGAGAGAGGCTCAAGATTGAAGCCCGCCAAGGTGCTGGCCACCTCGGACTGCCTGCTTCCACTCAAGGCCAGTAAGTAAAGCAAGTCCTTGCGCAGAGAATCCGGTGCCGACTTTGAACCGACAACACGGCCTACCATGGCCATTTCACGCAGGTATTTCTCTACCTTCATGAACAGGCGTTTGCGGGTATCATTTACCTGCATATCCTGTTTCCGCATGGTTTCACTGGTAAGAGCAACCAGCGCCCAGAATTGCGCCAGTGGCTCACCTGCACACAATTTACTGCAACCCTCTGCAGCACGATGTATCAGGCGATAGGAAACAGTCGGATTGCGATCACGCAACATATCAAGCAAGCCCACCTGATACATGTGTCGGTAACGCTTGGAATGGTGCTCAAAGTCCTGCTGGCTGGATGACTGATCAAGCTGCATCAATTGCGCTACGTCGAATTGCGCACTCAGATCACATTCAAAGAAGTGAGATTCCGGAAATGGTTTCGCTTTTCGTGCCCGCCGCAAATCATTAATGATTGGCAGCAATAGCTCAGGGTGATCATCCTTATTGTGACTAAAATATTCGGTGTAGCGACGCAATATAAAAATGGCATTGCTGAGATTTGCCAGCAAACCGTTTTTGTCATCATTGGCACCAACAGGCACTTCATTACCAAGCGCTACAGCTTCCTGGCACAACAGTACGCAGCCCTGTACTTCGACGACCACAAAAATACCGCGTAACTGATTGAGACAGTCAATACAATTCTGCAGGTCTTCTCCGCTGTCGCGATCTTCCTGAAAGCGTGACAGACTGGTCTCTGCCTGTTGGATTGTGGTTTCAATCTCAGATTGAACTAATTCGAAGGAGCTGGCCTTATTGGCAGTAATAGACATATTGGGGCGTGCTAGCTCCGTAAGCAGTGGACGATGGCTACGCGATATTTGGTTTTAAAAAACGCGCCTTTATTATTAATTTATATCACATTTTTGGGGCTTCACAAGCGCCGGACTGTATCAGTCAACGGTCAATTTGTAAGCCCTTATTGCGTAGAATCCGCAGATGGTCGCCAAATTACCTGCTCACAGGACTTTGAAAGCTTGTCGAGATAGGCCTCGTGCGCCTCTAATTCATCCGCAGCCGGTGTGATCACGCGCAAGCGTGCCCGATCAGCACTAAGCCGACGCACTCCCGACACCTGCGAGCCACCCTCTCCCTCTGCATCAAGTGATAATGCAGTCTGCCCACCACTTAACAGCAGATACACATCAGCCAGAATCTCGGCATCCAGCAATGCGCCGTGGAGATCACGGTGACTATTATCTATGCCATATCGCTTACATAAGGCATCGAGATTATTCTTTTGCCCCGGGTGCTTTTTGCGCGCCATAGCCAGGGTGTCTAATACCCCGCATATCGCTTCGACTTTGGGTAGCGCGGGCCGCAAGAGAGCGAACTCGTGATTGATAAAACCTACGTCAAACGCCGCGTTATGAATCACCAATTCAGAGCCGGCTATAAATTCCTTAAAGCCCTCAGCGATTTCTGCGAAGCGCGGTTTGTCTGCGAGGAATTCATTGGTAATGCCGTGAACGGATATGGCTTCCTCTTCAACCACGCGTTCAGGATTGATATAGACGTGGTAGTGATTTCCGGTAAGTTTACGGTCTACCAGCTCTACACAACCGATTTCGATGATGCGATGACCTTGTAGGGGATCGATACCCGTTGTTTCGGTATCGAGTACAATTTGTCTCATGCTGCTAACAATCTATGTTTGAATGGATAAATCAGATATTGCTCAATTGCGCGACACCGCGATTGGCCAGCTCATCGGCTTTCTCGTTGCCCGGATGTCCGCTATGACCTTTTATCCAGTGCCATTCTATCTGATGGTGAGAGGTCAGTGCATCCAGCTGCTGCCAGAGATCTGCATTTTTGACTGGTTTATTTGCCGATGTCTTCCAGCCTTTACGTTTCCAATTGTGTATCCATTCCAATATACCTTTGCGCAGGTATTGTGAATCAGTATGGAGATTTACCCTGCTTGGTTTTTTGAGCGCTTTGAGTGCCTCAATAGCAGCGAGAAGCTCCATTCGGTTGTTGGTTGTCAGGGATTCGCCCCCGAAGATTTCCTTCCGGTGTTCACCGGAGACCAACAGTGCCCCCCAACCACCTGGGCCTGGGTTTCCTTTGCAGGCACCATCTGTATATATATCAATCAGAGACAACTTATACCCTTAGCTTTACCGTTATGTTTTTGGATCCGGCGGGTGAGTATGCTCTACGCGGTTAGCCAAAGGCAAGCCCACAACTTTGGCTTTTTTGCGCCAACGAGGCGAAATACTTATGCGTGATCCAACCTGTTTTTGCGCCAGGATCGTATAATAAGCCCCTAGAGGCACCTTGTTATTGAGAAAGTGGTCAAGCCACAAAAAGCGGTTAATGATGCGCTGGCTGTTAAAGGGCGGGGTAAAAAAGTGGTAACGCAGCTCACCTAATTTGAAATCCAGCAGCCCTAGCCAGTCTTCTACGCGGCGTCCGCTCAAAAATCGGCTATTCCAGGGCGAAGCGCGCGATGAGGATCGAGACATCAAGCGTCGCCAGCCCCACCACCCGAGCGGATTAAATCCGACGATCAGCAAATAGCCCGATGACTTCAGCGCGCGTGAGGCCTCTCGCAGCAGTTGGTGGGGGTCTTCGGCAAAGTCCAGTGTGTGGTGCATGATCATAAGATCGACGACATCACGATCCAGCGCCAACTCATCATTGGACGAAATCACCACATTTTCGGGCAAATCTGGCTCCCAACAATCCTGCACGAAAAACTTATGCCCTAAATTACTCGCATTCCCCACAGGAATACGGTGGGATACACCGAGCTCAGCCTGATGAACACCGAAAACACGGCGCAAACTGTGTTCAATGACCGGGCGTTGACTCGCAAGCAATGCTCTCCCAAGTGTACTTTGGAACCAGTGCTCGAGATCTTTACGAGGAGACGACAAGCACGAGGGCGCAGAATCAGCCTCTTCCTTATTCATTGCACACCTCCCCTTACAAGCACAAATTAACAGCTGGAAGCCCAAGCCCGGCGAACGGTATACTAATGTTATGTATTGCTAGCCAACAATAGTCGCTTGATTACCATGTTACAAGTTCACCCAATACCCGCATTTAACGACAATTATATCTGGTGCATCAGCACCGCAGATGACGATAACAGTGCAGTAATCGTTGATCCAGGCTGTGCCGACGCGGC
>JBFHVM010000073.1:0-11642 GCA_041589495.1 Oleiphilaceae bacterium
AACCCTCATGCCGGCGAAGGTGGACACTTGGGTCGCGAAGAAATCGAGATTATTTCACCCGTTTTAGCGGAATTCGGGACCGACGCATGCGAGCTGCTGGGACCGCTGCCTGCCGACACGCTCTTTACCCCCAAATACCTCGACTCGGCTGACGCCGTATTGGCCATGTACCATGACCAGGGGCTACCGGTGCTCAAGTTCCAAGGGTTCGGTCGCGCCGTAAACATTACACTAGGGCTTCCTATCGTCCGCACCTCGGTGGATCATGGTACTGCTCTTGATCTGGCAGGGACTGGCCGTGCCGACATTGGCAGCCTTCAGTGCGCGTTGACCGAAGCCACCCACATGGCTGCCCAACGAGCCGAAACACAGGAACCCAAGCATGGCTAAGTCCTCCAACAACCCCGGTCATCAGGCACGCAAGCGCTTTGGCCAGAACTTCCTGCAGGATGATCAGGTGATTGAGCGTATTATCCATGCCATTCATCCCAAGAAAGGTGAACGCGTGGTTGAAATTGGACCGGGGCTGGGCGCGCTGACAGAACATCTACTCGAAGCACTTGAGGGTGGCCTGCAGGTGGTGGAGCTGGACCGTGACCTGATTCCTGTTCTACGCACCAAGTTTTTCAACTATCCGGATTTCACCATTCATGAATCCGATGCACTCAAATTCGATTTTAATCAGCTTTGCGATGCCGAACATCCCTTGCGCGTTGTCGGCAACCTGCCGTACAACATTTCAACGCCACTGATTTTTCATCTGCTCGCCAATATCGATCATCTGCGCGACATGCACTTTATGCTGCAAAAAGAAGTGGTAGAAAGAATGGCGGCGGTTCCCGGTACCTCCCATTATGGGCGCTTGGGCATCATGACACAGTATTACTGTCGTGTGCAGCCTCTTTTCCTGGTTGGCGCAGAGGCCTTTGACCCGGCACCTAAAGTGGAGTCAGCCATTGTAAGGCTGGTGCCCCACCAAACACTACCGTATCCCGTGGCTTCGATTGAGCGCCTGCAAAACATCGTTAAACAGGCATTTACCAAACGTCGCAAGACGCTGCGCAATGCCCTTTCTGGCGTGGTGCCCAGCGAGGCATTGGAAGACCTGAGCATCGATACGGGATTGCGCCCGGAAAACCTGAGTCTTGAAGACTACACCCGTCTGGCAAACTGGAAAGCCAGTTAACTAGAACAAAGTCCGGCGTTCAATGCTTTCGGATCGCTTGATAGAACGGTCAGAAGGAGATCGGGGCTCTCTATAGAGTGCCCATTCAGCAGGACCTTAACGGCCCATTTTACCGGCCATGGCCGCCACTTCATCCTGATTTTCGAGTAAACGGTCAATCGCTGCTTCGGCATCTTCGGGGCTCAGATGCAGACGCTCGTATACGGCCTCATCCAAATCTGTCGCTTTACCCGCCATCACTCCTTTGCGCACCAGCCAGTGTTGTGTCACGGCGAGCAGGTTTGCATACGGCGAATTGGGGCCTTCATAACCCGTGTTTTTCTGATGACGTAAAGCGGTAATCACTTCGGCAGGCATGTTCCATACCGACATCAGTTGGCCACCTACCTGTTCACGGGTAATGCCCAGCAAATGATGCTCAATGGCCGCCGAATCGATATGGGGATTTGCCTCAACATAACGGCAGATCAACGAAAAGTGAGGCGGAAAGACGTGCGCCAGCACCAGATAACCAAAGTTGTGTAGCAGGCCTGAAAGGTAGGATAAGCCAAAGCCGGGACGATAGCTTGCTTCGATTTTGCTACTCACGGAGGTTGTGCCTAAAGCCATCCACATGGCTTGCTGCCAGTAGGGTGCGTAGCCCTTGGGCTCATCCTGCGGGACATTTAAGGTGCGCCCGAGCGATAGCCCCATGGCCAGGTTCATCACCATATCAAACCCAAGTACGCGAATGATGGCATCGTGCACCGACTTGATCTTGCCCGGCGCATTGTAAAACGAACTGGACGCCCAGCTGACAACCTGTGCCGACAGACTCGGATCACGCTCGATAATATCGGCCAATTGATCTGCGGCCGCATCGGGGTCGGCGCGCAAACGAATGATATCCTGTGCACTCTGCGGCAGTGGCGGCAATTCCAGGGTGTCCTCAAGACGTTGCTTGATTCGCAGAGAGGTGAACTTCTCGATGGCCTGGTTAATTTGGGCCAAATCCTGCTCTGGTGTGCCCTGATTGCTGGGAATGCTGCTCAGCGGTACAGCAAAGCGCGCCGCTTTGGCTTTCTTGATCGACAACAGAAACACGTCTTTGCTGAGTTTGAGCAACTGCCCGTCCTGTCCACCCTCAACGTAAACCGTTTCCTGCTCCATCAGTCGTTCGTCGATGACTGCTGGCAAGCCGGTGATATCCGGAATGGCAGGCAACTCCTGCAGGCTGTAGCGTTGACTCAGACTGGTGACATCTTCATGGGGCAAGGCCACCAGCTTACGACCCAGCGCTGCATTGAGCGCATCGATGTCCAGCAGGCAGTCGGCAGGCACCATTACCTGCACACGTCCCAAGGAATCATTCATTAACACCAGCTTCATTAATTGCTGCAGCGGCACCCCGTCGCGCGCGACTACTTCAACGGCCACATCCAGGTCAATGGCCTGACTGCTCTGATATTCTTCGAAAACTTTACTTACTGCTGACGGGATCATTGCTTGAACTCTCGACGTTGACTGGCCACGCCCGGATTCACGGGCCCTGGCACATATTGGTGTTGCGAAGAGCGCTTTTAAGCTCCTGTTGTCAGTGTAGATCAAGATTGGATTTTCGCGGGCCAATTTCACCATCGTTTACCAAATTTGCGACCGCCTTCGTGCTCGGTGTATTACACCTCACCATATTGATGGCGCTGACCAATCCAGCGTGCCATAAGCCGATCACACATTTGCGCATCCTGTAACAGAGGCACGGCCCATTGTTTAATCTGGGGTAACCACTGCTGGTCTCGTTGTAAATCGGCGATTCGCAGATTTACCAGTCCTGTTTGACGGGTTCCCAGAACCTCTCCCGGGCCGCGCAGCTCAAGATCTTTCTCTGCAATGACAAAACCATCGTCACTGTCACGCATCACACGTAGCCGCTCCTTGCCGTTTTGTGACAACGGAGAGTGGTACATCAGGGCACAGTAACTCTGCTCACTGCCGCGCCCCACCCGACCGCGCAACTGGTGCAACTGGGCGAGGCCCAGGCGTTCAGGGTTTTCAATCACGATCAGCGTGGCGTTGGGCACATCCACGCCTACTTCAATCACCGTGGTTGCGACCAGCACATCGAGCTTGCCCTGTTTGAAGGCATCCATAATGCGTGTTTTTTCGTTGGGCTTCATACGACCATGTACCAGCCCTACCTGCAGCCCCTGTAACTGCTCCTGCAACCAGGCAGCAGAATCCTCGGCAGCCTGGCATTGCAGGGCTTCGGACTCCTCAATCAGGGTGCACACCCAATACACCTGCCGGCCTTGCTCACAAGCCACACGCACGCGCTCGACCATCTCGGTACGGCGGGTGTCGGGAATGGCAAAGGTTTCGATGGCCTGCCGACCGGGTGGCCGCTCATCAATCACCGAGGTATCGAGGTCGGCATAGGCACTCATGGCCAAGGTACGCGGTATCGGTGTGGCCGTCATGATGAGCTGATGGGGAACCTTACCAGCCTGCTTGCCTTTATCTTTCAAGGCTAGTCGTTGATGCACACCAAAGCGGTGCTGCTCATCGATAATCGCCAACACCAGATCCTCGAAAACCACATCGTCCTGAAACAAGGCATGTGTACCAATGGCAATACGTGCCTCGCCCGAAGCCAGGCGCGATAGTGTGGCAGCGCGCTGCTTACCTTTTGACTTGCCACTCAGCCAGGCGATCTCGATGCCCATCGGCTCCAGCCATTCCGTGAACGACAGGAAATGCTGTTCGGCCAGTATCTCGGTCGGCGCCATGAGAGCAACCTGTCCACCCGACTCCAGAGCCTGCAGTGCCGACAGGGCCGCCACCACGGTTTTGCCTGAGCCCACATCACCCTGTACCAAACGCAGCATGGGCCAGCTTTGGGCGAGATCCCGCATAATTTCGTCTACCACGCGCTGCTGGGCGCCCGTCAATGCAAAGGGTAGCGAGGACTTGAGCTGTTGTTGCAAGGGACTTTCGGAGTGGGGGCAGGCGGTCGCACAGTGCTGCTGAACGCGCTGCCGCAGTCTGAGCAGACTGATGTGATGAGCAATCAATTCTTCGATTATCAACCGCCGCTGACAGGCATGGCGCCCATTAAGTAAGGCTTCCTGATCGGCTTCACGCGGTGGCGCATGCAAGTAGTGCAAGGCCTGCTTTAACGGTGGCAATTGCAAATCCGCCAGCAGATGCTGCGGCAATAGGTCTGGCACACTGAGTCTATCCAGGTAAGTAAGCGCCTGCTGACATAAACTGCGCAGTCTCGGCTGCTGTATCCCGTCGGTCAGCGCATAAATAGGCGTCAGCGTATCGGGCACCTGATGCGCTTCGTCATTCTGCAAAACCTGGTATTCCGGGTGATAAAACTCAATACCATTGCGACCCAGCCTGGCCTCTCCGTAGCAACGCAAACGGGTTCCTCGCGCCAACTGGCGGGCCTGGGCAGCACTAAAATGATAAAAGCGCAGAGTGACTTCCCCGCTGCCGTCTCTGACTATGACTTCGAGACTGCGACGACGCCCGAACAAAACACGATTACCCTGTACCTCAACTTCAAACACGCCCTGCACCTGCGGCCTGAAATGCGCTAGAGGTCTTACAGTGGTGCGATCTTCGTAACGAAAGGGCAAATGAAACAACAGGTCCTGCACGCTGGCAATATCCAGCTTGGCCAGTATTTCCGCCAATCGAGCCCCCACGCCTTTGAGTTGGGTGACTGGAATATCGTCCAGATCGCTCATGCCTGACCCTGTATGGGACTTGGCCCATCAACACTCAGTGATGGACGCACCTCTTCGATACATTGCCTGAGTATTTCGATGGCCTGGGGCCGCGGAAAAGACGTGCGCCAAGCGAGGGCAACACTGCGCCGCGGTCCGGGTTGCGCAAAAGGACGTAAAAGCAACCGCTGATTTTCTCGCCCCTGTACGGCACTTTGCGGCAACACCGAAATACCCAGGCCTGAAGTCACCATGTGTCGAATGGTTTCTAATGAGCTACCCTCGGTGATCAGCTGCTGTGGTGAGGACTTGCGTTCATTACTGGTGCCGAGCACGGCTTGCAATTCACCGCAGGCATCCAGCACCTGTTCGCGAAAACAGTGCCCGGGCCCGAGCATCAGCAGATTATCGTCCAGCAGCATGTTGCCGGTAATCTGCTTTTCATCTGCAAGCCGATGGCCTTGAGGCAGCGCCACCAGCAAATCCTCCTGATACAGCAGGGCCGTCTCGATCTCCGGATCATCAAAGGGCAGCGCAACGATAATGGCATCAAGCTCGCACCGGCGTAATTTCTCCTTGAGTACCGCGGTGTAGTTTTCCTCGATATACAAGGGCATGTTTGGCGCCTGAGTCGCCAAACCGGGCATCAGCGCCGGGAACAGATAGGGGCCAATGGTATAAATGGCCCCCAGTTTGAGCGGTGTGGAAAGCTGCTCTTTGCCTGCTTCGGCCAACTCTTTAAACACCTGCACCTGCTGGAGAATCGCCTCCGCCTGCTCAATCAAGCGGGCGCCCGCTTCACTGACTTGTATATTGCCTTTGTATCGTTCGAAAAGAACAATACCAAGTTCATCTTCAAGCTTTTTTACCGCCACCGACAGCGTAGGCTGACTCACAAAGCAGCGCTCTGCGGCACGACCAAAGTGGCGCTCGTCGGCGAGAGTGGTAATGTAGCGTAATTCTGTAAGCGTCATAAACAGGCCAGAATCAGAGTGTCATGATTGTCGTGGGCAGGACATGGCTATGTACTTATTATTGAAAGCATCAATGATTTTATTCATGCTGGTAGTACAAACTAATCACTGCAATCTTAAAACCCGGTAGATAAAATCGCAATGACTGACACAAGGCTAAGACACAAACGCATTCTCCTGGTCGGCTTCGGTCAACTCGGCAAACAATTGGGACAACAATTGAGCCTGCACAATGAGGTCTTTGCCCTGCAACGCAGTTTGCCTTCGGGTCAGGATGGTAAGGTGATGCGGCTTCAGGCGGACTTACTTGACCCACACGCGCTTGACTCCATCCTACCTGCGCAACTCGATTACGTAGTAATTTCCCTTACTCCGTCGAGTCGTGACGTGGCTGGGTATCGTGCCATTTTTATCGATGCGGTAGGCCATCTATTGAACGCATTGAAAAAGCAACAGGCGATTAAGCGACTCCTCTTCGTGAGCAGCACCAGCGTCTATCATCAGAATGACGGCAGCTGGGTAGATGAAAGCAGCCCAACGGAGCCCACGGGCTACGCAGGGAAAATATTGATCGAAGCGGAGCAGGCGTTATTCCATGCCGACGTTCCGGTCAGCATTGTAAGATTTAGCGGTATCTACGGCGGGCAGCGCAGCAATTTACTTAAAAGGGTCGTCCAGGGGCAATTACGCCCTTCGATACCTGAGCGCCTGAGCAATCGAATTCATGAGCAGGACTGCATAGGAGTGCTTTGGCATTTACTCGAACTAGAGGCAAGCGGGACAGATCTGGCCCCCGTTTATCTGGCCAGCGATGAACAGCCTGTGTCACTGAATACAGTGATTGATTTTATTCGGGAAGAACTGGACTTACCCAAACTGGAACCCAGTACAACGGCTCCCGCTGCAAGGCGGGGCGGAGACAAACGTTGCAATAATGCACAGCTGAAGGAGTCGGGGTTTGCATTTGCGTACCCCTCCTTTAAAGAGGGTTATCGGGAACAGATCGCCCGCCACGGGCAGGCGATTCAGGCTTGGCTGTCCGAGACTTAATCGAGCACCATCACCGCGTCCATTTCCACTTCGGCGCCCTTTGGCAAGGCCGCAACACCAATGGCCGCTCGCGCCGGGTAGGGGGTTTGAAAGTAAGTCGCCATAATCTCGTTGACTGTCGCGAAATTATCGAGATCGGTAAGGAAGATGTTCAACTTAACAATGTGCTGCAAGCTTCCACCGGCCGCTTCGCAAACTGCCTTCAGATTTTCAAACACTTGCTTGATCTGGCGAGCTATATCGCCACCCACCAGTTCCATCGACTCCGGCACCAATGGAATCTGACCCGACAGGTAAACCGTATCTCCCACCTTTACGGCCTGTGAGTAGGTACCAATGGCTTGTGGCGCCTGTTCTGTCTGAATGATGGATTTATTCGTCATGCTGCTTCCTTAATCGATGTTGATCCACCCCACCGGGCAGAACGCTAGTTAATAATACGATTTAAACGGAGTACTGCGCGGATACTGCGAATACGGCGCATGACCCTCGCCAGGTGGCGGCGGCCCTGTACATGCAGTACCACACTGACCACGCTCATGCGGGCATTTTGCTCTTCAACACCTATGCGCTCCACATTGGCCTCCGCTCGAGTGATGGCCGTTGCCAGCTCTGCAATAATGCCACGCTGACGCTCCAGCTCAACTCGCAACTCCACTACAAACTCATCGGTAATATCCTTCACCCAGGACAAATGAATACGGGCTCGGTCTTTGGCCAGCTTCATCGCCTTGCTACAGCCCTCGGAGTGTATCACCAGCCCCTGATCGCCCTCGGGGAATCCAATAATCGGGTCACCGGGAATAGGGTAACAACAATGGGCAAAACTCACGTTCATGCCTTCGGTACCCTTTATCATCACCTGCTGATTGAGATCACTGTCGAGATCCTGTTCATCCACAACCTGACCCTCTTCAGACACCAACTGACGGGCAACGATATATGGCATACGCATGCCCAGTCCGATACTGCGCAATAGGGCATCCAAATTCTCGAGCTGGTTATGCTTCAGTACCCGGTTAATCTGCTCTTCGTTTATGTCATCCCAGGACTTATTGATACCGGCCAAAGATTTTTCAAGTAATTGCCTGCCCAGCTCATAGCTCTCAGCCTGCTGTTGTTGCTTGAGGTAGTGACGAATACTACTTTTTGCTTTGCCGGTCACCACAATGTTCAACCAGGCACGACTGGGTTTGGCACCTGGCGCGGTAATAATCTCGACGGTCTGGCCACTACTGAGAGGCTCACTCAACGAAGCCAGCTTTTTATTGACCCGACAGGCCACACAAGCGTTACCGATATCGGTATGAATGGCATAGGCAAAATCGATAGGTGTCGCGCCAGCAGGCAACTCCAGAATGGAACCCTTGGGCGTAAACACATAGATTTCATCGGGAAACAGATCAATCTTCACGTGCTCGATGAACTCCATGGAGTCACCCGCTTGCTTGCGCATTTCCTTAAGGTTGCTCAACCACTTGTCGATGCGCTGCTGATTCGCCAGCGCAATGCTGGAGGCATCCTTGTACTGCCAATGTGCCGCGATGCCATAGTTGGCGAGTTCTTCCATTTCCTTGGTACGAATCTGGATCTCGATATTCACGTGCATCCCAAACAGGGTGGTATGCAGGCTCTGATAGCCGTTCACTTTGGGCACGGCGATGTAATCTTTGAAGCGATAGGGCAGCGGCTTATACAGACTGTGCACAGCACCCAGCACCCGATAACAGTCGTCTTCGTTTTCGGTGATGATGCGAAACGCATACACATCCATAATTTCGTGAAATGACTTGTGCTTGTACTTCATCTTTTTGTAGATGCTGTTCAAGTGCTTTTCACGACCAATGATCTGCCCTTCTACCTCTCGCTCCTGCAGGCTTTCCTCGAGACGGGTGCGAATATCCTGCAGTATTTCGTCGTGGTTGCCGCGCAGCTTTTTAACGGCTTTGCGTATGTATTTGGCCCGCATGGGGTGCAAAGCCGTAAAACCGAGATCTTCCAGTTCTACACGAATACTGTTAATACCCAGACGGTGGGCAATGGGCGCATAGATGTCCAGTGTTTCAGTCGCGATGCGGCGACGCTTCTCGGGATTCAGTGGTCCCAGCGTGCGCATGTTATGCAGCCGGTCGGCCAGCTTGACCAGAATAACGCGAATATCCTTGGCCATGGCCAGGGTCATTTTCTGAAAATTACGCGCCTGAGCTTCGGCTTTTGATTTGAATTCGATCTGGGTCAGTTTACTCACGCCATCCACCAGCTCGGCGACGGCATCACCAAAATCGGCGGCCAGCTCTTCTTTGGTGGTGGGTGTATCTTCGATCACATCGTGCAGCAGGGCAGCCATGAGCGTCTCATGGTCCATATGCAGGCCCGCGAGGATGATCGCTACAGCAACCGGGTGAACAATGTAAGGTTCGCCACTGCGTCGGTACTGGCCTTCGTGGGCCTCTTTGGCGACCTCATAGGCACGCCTTACCAGCTCGATCTTGTCGGGCTCCAGGTAGGTTTGCAGTCGTTCGGCCAGGTTGTCGAAATTGGACACGTATTCCTAACTCGGTCAGCGAGAATAGCTACATTAATGCGCGAATTATAGGGACAAAAAAAGCCGAACGACGAACATTCAGCTTTTTTGCGTTCGACTCTTAGTTTAAGAGTGAGTCGACAGGATGATCAAGCGCTAATTGGCGCGACAGGCATAAAGCATGTGCCTAACAGGGGTCTTATTCGACCTCGTTCTGATCCAGCATATTGGGATTAACCAGACCTTCAGCGATTTCACGCAGGGCTACTACGGTTGGCTTGTCGTTTTCCCACTCTACCAGTGGCTCTTTACCAGCGTTGGCCAGTTGACGGGCACGCTTGGTGGCAACCATTACCAGCTCAAAGCGGTTATCAACGTTTTCCAGACAGTCTTCAACTGTGACTCTAGCCATGCAATTTTACTCCAGGGAAGTCAGACGGCAGCCCAAATCAGGGCGCTTAATAAAACGACCGCGCATTGTACGAAAAGTCCTGCTCTATGACAACAGCTCGTTGAGCATGGCACGATACTGTATCTGCTGACGATCCAGGCGCAGGCGCTGGGCGGTAAACACGGCCTGCAGCTCTTGCAAAGCCTGATCAAAGTCATCATTCACCACCAGATAATCGTACTCGCCATAATGGCTACTCTCTGAAGCCGCCTCGGCCATACGCTGGGCGATCACTTCTTCACTGTCCTGGCCGCGCCCTTCGAGTCGTTGCTGCAAGGCTGCACGAGAAGGCGGCAAAATAAAGACGGTAATGGTATCGGGTAATAGCGCACGCACCTGACGGGCACCCTGCCAGTCGATCTCAAGAATCACGTCTTGCCCGGCTGCCAGCCTTTGTTCCACCCAGGTTTTTGAGGTGCCGTAGTAGTTACCGAAAACACGCGCATGCTCCAAAAAGTCACCTTTCTCGATCAGGAATTCAAACTCTTTGGTACTAGCAAAGTTATAGTTGACGCCATCCTGCTCTCCTGGCCGGGGAGCGCGCGTGGTATGAGACACTGAAACCTCAATACGGGCATCCTGCTTGAGCAAGGCAGATACCAGACTGGTTTTACCCGCTCCTGAAGGGGCAGAAAGCACATACAAACAGCCGCGAGGCTTGGGCAGGGACATGGTTACTCCTGATGGCATACAAATGGGCAATTATACCCGATGACACAGCATAGGGCAGCGTTAATAGCCACACTCAAATCGGTTGCACCCATTTCGACCATCATGGCAACTCCACCTCAGATGCAACGCACCCATATAGTGCATCATATCAAGCTGCGCGCGTATTTACGCTCCTGATTATGGTGCAACCCGCTTGCAAACGATCAGCACAAACCTTCGCAGATAATCGAAGATTCTATTATTTATCTATGATATTCATGTAGATACAGCCATTTAATCGAGATCGACCGAAAGCATAACACTCCACGCTCAAAAACTGGCCACCATTTTGCAGTGACCCCGCAAACGAAATTTCAACGCTTGCGAGGACAACGATGTCACAAGAGAAATTTAATCTGGCTTCTTTCGCCGGAAAGATGAAAATACTCCATCTCTCGTGGATGGCCTTCTTTATCACCTTTTTTGTCTGGTTCAACTTTGCACCACTCAAAAGTCTGATCGTCGATACGATGGGTCTGACCGATGCGCAGTGGAAAACCCTGCTCATTCTTAACGTCGCCCTGACCATCCCGGCACGTGTACTGATTGGCGCACTCACCGACAAATATGGTCCACGTATTGTTTACTCTTCTCTGCTGGCAATCTGTTCCATCCCCTGTTTCATGTTCGCTCTGGCCGAAGACTTTACGCAAATGGCCATCGCGCGATTTATGCTGGGCTTTATCGGTGCCGGTTTCGTTGTCGGTATTCGCATGGTGAGTGAATGGTTTCCGCACAAGGAACTGGGTACGGCTGAAGGTATCTACGGCGGTTGGGGCAACTTCGGCTCCGCTGCTGCAGCCTTCACTCTGCCTACTCTGGCGCTGATGTTCGGCGGCGATGACGGCTGGCGTTATGCCGTAGGTATTACCGGCGTCATGGCTTTGTTCTTCAGCGTGATCTACTACAAGAACGTGCAGGACACACCTCCTGGGTCTACCTACTTCAAACCCAAAAAACTGGGCGGCCTGGAAGTTACCAGCAAAGGCGACTTTTACTTCCTGCTGGTCATGAAACTGCCCATGTATCTGGC
>JBFHVM010000074.1:0-11639 GCA_041589495.1 Oleiphilaceae bacterium
ATATAGAACACATAGGCCCAGGTGCCCGAATTCGAAGGCCGGGTCTCCAGCCGCGTCAGACTCACGTCGTGGCGGTGAAACGGCTCTAATACGTGATAGAGCGCGCCGGGCTTATTTTTCACCGACACCAACAGAGAGGTTTTGTCCTCGCCGCTGGGCGGCACCACTTCGGAACCAATCACCAGAAAGCGAGTGGTGTTATCTGGTCGGTCTTCGATATTCTCAACCAGCTTATACAACTCATAACGCTCGGCCGCCATATCACCGGCAATGGCGGCAACGCCATCTTCCTGCGCCGCTAGACGCGCCGCTTCGGCATTACTGCCTACCGCCACGCGCTCGATCTGCGGGCAATGCGAGTCGAGCCACTTACGGCATTGCGCCAGTGACTGCTGATGCGCGTAAACCCGCTTAATCTTGTCGACCGGCAACTGCGATGCACACAATAAATGGTGGTGAATGCGCAATTTCACTTCACCCGAAATATATAAGGGCGAATCAACGAAACTATCGAGAGTGTGATTGACCATCCCCTCGGTGGAGTTCTCAACCGGAACCACGCCATATTTTGCCTGTCCCGATGCGACTTCACGAAACACTTCGTCAATGGCCGACAGGGGCTGGGCATTGACAAAATGCCCAAAGTGCTTGAGAGCAGCCGCGTGTGTAAAGGTACCCTCTGGCCCCAGAAACGCGACACTTAATGGCTTTTCGAGCGCCAGACAGCAAGACATAATCTCGCGAAAAAGCTTGCCCATATCCTCACTGGGCAATGGACCGGTATTGCGCTGCATCACCGCACGTAACACCTGCGCCTCACGCTCCGGGCGATAGTACTGCACCTCTTTGCCACCAGCAGCTGCCTGTTTTACCTCAGCCACCTGTTGCGCACAGGCCGCGCGCTGATTAATCAGATCCTGAATCTGACGATCAAGGCTATCGATTTGCGCGCGTAGATCGGCCAGTTTGCTCTCATCAGTCATTTCAAAGCACCCTTAGCTTTATTGCGCGCCAGGATTGTCATCACCTGCAGCAGGCTGATCGTCCTGGGCTTGCTCAGCAGCACCTTCAACGGCCGCCTCAGCATCCAACTCGGCATCGTCCTCGACAACGTCTTCACCCGCACTTTCTTCAATGCGTTCGATACCCACTAGACGCTCACCTTCCTGAGACAGCTTGATCAGGCGCACACCTTGCGTGTTACGCCCCAGCACCGAAACCTCTTCAGTGCGCGTACGCACCAGAGTACCCTTGTCGGAAATCAGCATCAGCTCATCGCCATCAAATACCTGCACGGCCCCAACCAGGTTACCGTTACGCTCGGAGCACTGCATGGCAATCACGCCCTGACCACCGCGACCAATCACCGAAAACTCTTCCAGTTTGGTACGCTTACCATAGCCATTTTCACTAGCCACCAGCAGCACACCGTCTTCCTGTGGAATAATCAGCGACACCACGCTATGCTCGGGCGCCATTTTAATACCGCGCACACCGCGGGCAGTACGCCCCATGGCCCTTACGGCATCTTCTTTAAAGCGAATCATTTTGCCGGAACTACTCATCAGCATGATGTCACGCTGGCCGTCGGTAATGGCTGTTCCGATGAGGGTATCACCTTCGTCGAGCGCTAGCGCAATCAGACCACTGGTACGCGGACGGGAGAAATTCTCCAGAGGTGTCTTCTTCACCGTACCCTTCGCGGTGGCCATAAACACATAGTGATCTTCGGCATATTCCTGAATAGGCAGGAAGGTCGTAATGCGCTCCCCTTCGTCCAACGGCAAGATATTCACCATGGGGCGACCTTTTGAACCACGACTGGCCTGCGGAATTTCGAACACGCGCAACCAGTACACCTTACCCTTATTACTGAAACAGAGAATGGTGTCGTGGGAATTCGCCACCAGCAGCTTCTCGATAAAATCTTCGTCTTTCATCGAGGTGGCAGATTTACCGCGACCACCACGGCGCTGAGCCTGATAGTCTTCCAAGGGCTGAGTTTTGGCATAGCCCGTGTGGGAAATCGTGACCACAAGATCTTCTTCATTGATTAGATCAGCAACCGTCAAGTCACGCTTGGATGACATAATCTCGGTACGGCGCTCGTCACCGTACTCTTCCAGCACTGCCTCAAGCTCTTCGCGAATCACCTGCATCAAACGCACAGGGTCGCTCAAAATGCCCAGCAACTCGGCGATTTTTTCAAGAATTTCGCGATATTCATTGAGTAGCTTCTCGGTTTCGAGGCCGGTAAGACGGTGCAGACGCATATTGAGAATTTCCTGCGCCTGAACCGGTGACAAGTAATATTTGCCATCATGCAAACCATATTGTGGCTCCAGATCGTCAGGGCGACAGGCATTTTCGCCAGCACGCTCCAACATGCCGGTCACCTCACCCGGCAACCAGGCTTGAGCCAATAGGCGCTCTTTCGCCTCTGCCGAGGTCGGCGATTTCTTGATCAGCTCGATCACCGGATCAATGTTGGCCAGGGCAACCGTCAAACCTTCAAGAATATGGCCGCGTTCACGCGCCTTGCGTAGCTCGTAAACCGTGCGACGAGTAACCACTTCGCGACGGTGCTTGATGAATATCTCGAGCGCCTGCTTGAGATTGATGGTTTTTGGTTCACCATCTACCAGCGCTACCATATTGATACCAAACACATTCTCGAGCTGTGTTTGGGCATACAGGTTATTCATGATCACATCGGGCACTTCGCCACGACGCAATTCAATTACGATGCGCATACCTTCTTTGTTGGACTCGTCGCGCAGCTCAGTGATACCTTCGATCTTCTTATCTTTTACCAGTTCGGCGATCTTTTCGATCAAGCGCGCCTTATTTACCTGATAGGGGATCTCGGTAACAACGATGCGCTCTTTACCTTTAGCGTCGGTTTCTACCTCGTAACGCGCACGCAGGTAGATTTTTCCACGCCCTGAGCGATACGCTTCGATAATGCCCGCGCGGCCGTTGATAATGGCTGCCGTAGGAAAGTCCGGCCCCGGAATAATTTCCATGAGCTGATCCACGTCGATGTCAGGGTCCTCCATCAGCGCCAGACAACCACCGATCACCTCGGTCAGGTTGTGCGGAGGAATATTCGTAGCCATACCGACTGCTATGCCGGAAGATCCATTCACCAGCAAGTTGGGAACGCGGGTAGGCAGCACCTCAGGAATTTGTTCAGTGCCGTCGTAGTTGGGTACAAAATCGACCGTTTCTTTATCGAGATCAGCCAGCAGCGAATGCGCCAGCTTTTGCATACGAATCTCGGTGTATCGCATGGCAGCCGGATTGTCGCCGTCAATCGAACCAAAGTTACCTTGCCCGTCGACGAGCGTGTAACGCAGCGAGAAGGGCTGAGCCATACGTACAATGGTGTCGTACACAGCCGAGTCACCATGGGGGTGATATTTACCGATTACGTCCCCCACCACACGGGCAGATTTCTTGTAGGCTTTGTTCCAGTCGTTACCCAACTCACTCATGGCGAAGAGTACGCGACGATGAACAGGCTTGAGACCGTCTCGCGCATCGGGCAAGGCACGCCCGACAATTACGCTCATCGCATAATCTAGATAGGATTGTTTGAGTTCATCTTCGATATTAACGGGAAGGATTTCTTTCGCGTGCTCACCCATATGGACAGCGTTCCTGTTTATTCTGACTTATTGCCTATTTTGGCTTTATTGGTGTTATTGGTGCATTTGGGCCTGCTTGACGCGCCATCTGGTAAAAAACCGAACCGCACATCAGCGGGCGCCCTATTTTGGCGACCACCAACCACTCATGGTGAGCCACTAAAAATGCACATAAAACAAAGCGCCCAAGTCTAACACACATCCCTGCAAAAAGTGTCAATCAGGCCTTTATTTCACTCAAAAACTGGAGGCTTTTGGCAAAGCATCTAAGCTGTTAAAACCACTTAGTCAACTTAGTCAACCACAAACACCTTATGAAGAAGTTTCTACTCGTTGAAGACAGCCCTATTGTCGTCAAAATCATCAAGCACATCTGCAAAGATGATCCCCAGCTTCAATACGACATTGCGATGTCTTTTGCCGAGGCAAAAACCCTGCTCGAAAAAAATGGCAAAGAGCACTATCTGGTCGCCGTCGTCGACCTTAATTTGCCCGACGCCCCCAATGGTGAAGTGGCCGACTATACCATCAACGAAAAAATACCCACTATTGTACTCACCGGCAATTACAGCGACGAAACACGCGAGCAAATGCTCGAAAAGCGCATCGTGGACTATGTCGTCAAAGAAAGTCGCTTTTCATATGAATACGTACTGCGCCTAATTAAGCGCCTACACAAAAACCAGAGCATCAGGATTTTGGTGGCGGACGATTCCAAAATGTCACGCAACTACATTGCCGGCCTGCTCGCCAGCCATCTTTTTCAAGTAGAGACCACTGACGACGGCGACACCGCACTGGAGATGATTCGCACGGACCCAGAGATCAAACTGCTGATTACCGACTACAACATGCCCCGCATGAATGGCTTTGATCTGGTTAAAAATATTCGCAAAGAAGTGGATAAAAATGATCTGGTGATCGTCGGACTCTCCGGCGAAGGCGACAGCAAACTATCCGCCAAATTCATCAAGAATGGCGCCAACGACTTTCTCAGCAAACCCTTCAGTCACGAAGAGTTCCACTGCCGCATCCTGCACGACATCGAAAACATGGAAATGCTACAGACCATGAAACACATGGCCTATCACGACTATGTGACTGGCTTGCCCAATAAACGACAGTTCTATGAAGCAGGTGCCGAAAATCTCGAAAATGCACGCAAGAATGGCTCCAGCACCAGCCTCGCCCTATTGAGCGTTGACAACCTGCTCGGCATACAGAATCAATACGGCCTCGACGGTGCCGACCAAACACTGAAAGCGTTAGGATCTCTACTTCCCAAGGCCTTTTCTCGCTTTCATTACGCGCGCGTAAGCGACACCGATGTAGCGATTTTACTGGTGGGCCTCAGCCTGGATCAGGCCTACACCCTGGCCGAAAACTTTCGCGAAATTGTCGAAGACCATATCGTACTGCTCGACGGCATGAGCTTCAACTTTACGATTTCGGGTGGCGTGGTCAGCAGCGACCATGACAGCTTGATCGCCATGATTAAACAGGCTGACAACCACCTATATACCGCACGCGACGAAGGCGGAAATCAGATTAGTTGTGAGGAGTAGCGGAAGTGATAGTCGGACGGCTGACGCAAATACATGTAGGTCGACATTTATGTCGACGCGATGCTGACCGAAACCCGGGCGCGACTTGTTGGCATGAATGCCAACCTACAGGCATCTCCCGCTTTCAGTCATACGCCATATACATGTAGGTCGACATTTATGTCGACGCGATGCTGGCCTAAACCCGGGCGCGACATGTTGGCATGAATGCCAACCTACAGACGCCTGAGGTATCAGGCAAACACCACCGTCTTATTCTCATGAATAATCACGCGATCTTCCAGATGCAGGCGCAAACCTCGTGCCAGCACCGTTTTTTCGGCATCCTTACCCAGGCGCACCATGTCTTCTATGGTATCGCTGTGACTGATACGAATCACATCCTGATCAATAATCGGCCCCTCGTCGAGATCCTGTGTCACATAGTGACAGGTGGCACCAATCAACTTCACGCCACGGTTGTAAGCCTGATGATAGGGTTTGGCCCCGGCAAACGAGGGCAGAAAACTGTGATGAATGTTAATCACGCGCCCCGCATAACGCTCACACAAGCCGGCGGGTAAAATCTGCATGTACCGAGCCAATACCACCAGATCGGTTTCATAAACGTCGACCAACTTCTCCACTTCGGCAAAAGCATCGGCTTTGGTTTCGAGAGTCACCGGCACATGGTGGTAAGGAATATCGTGCCACTCCACCATGCGACGCAAATCATCATGATTGGCAATGACCGCTACAATCTCTGCATTAAGTTCACCACTATGCCAGCGGTGTAAAAGATCAGCCAGGCAATGCGACTCTTTGGAAGCCATCAGCACGACACGCGGCTTTTGCGCCGAGTCCTTAATTTGCCATTGCATGGAAAATTCCTTGGCAATGGGCTCAAATACCGTGCGAAACGCATCCAGCTCGAAAGGCAGCGAACTTGCCTTGATTTCATTGCGCATAAAGAACCAGCCATTTTGCTGGTCTGCATGATAGCTGGCCTCAGTAATCCAACCGTTATAGGTGGCAAGAAAATTACTCACCTTGGCGACAATGCCGGTTCGGTCCGGGCAGGATACAACCAGACGATACGTGCGTTCCATTTATTTACTACTCTTCGACTATGTAGCACCCAACCTGGGCAACTGTATTATTCTTCAACCAGCTCGTCGGTGCGCGCTGCCAGAATAAAGTCATTGCGATGCAATCCCTTGATCTTGTGCGTCCACCAGCTGACCGTCAATTTACCCCATTCCACAACGATGCGCGGATGGTGATCCGCCGCCTCGGCAATCTCACCCACTTTATTCGCCAATTCAAGCGCTGCGACAAAGTCCTTACATTTAACCGCGCGCGTGAGAATATCGATACCGTCCTCATCATGCAGCTGCCAATCGTCATGCAAGACATTCAGCAGATCGAGCTGCTCATCTTTTTCGACACGGGGCGCATCGGCGCGACAGGCCTCGCAGGTTTCTTGACTCAACATAATCATTCCTCCTTTAAAACCGCATCGCCCCGCGAGTGCGAGACTAGCTCGCCGCTTTAGCGGCAATAATTTTATCGTGCCAGATTTTGGGCGCTGTTTGGTGAACAGAGCTGCCTTGGCTGTCTACCGCAACAGACACTGGCATATCCTCTACTTCAAACTCATAAATAGCTTCCATTCCCATCTCGGGGAAGGCCACCACATCCGCATTTTTCACCGCTTTGGAAACCAGGTAAGCAGCACCGCCGACAGCCATCAGGTACACAGCGCCAAACTCTTTGATCGCATCAATGGCCACCTGACCTCGCTCCGCCTTACCGATCATGCCCAACAGGCCGGTTTTCTCCAGCATGGTATGGGTGAACTTATCCATGCGCGTGGCGGTGGTTGGCCCAGCAGGCCCTACCACCTCGTCACGCACCGGATCAACCGGCCCTACGTAATAGATGAAGCGGCCCTGCAAATCGACCGGTAATTCTTCGCCATTTTCGATCATCTCGACCATTTTTTTATGCGCAGCATCGCGGCCGGTCAGCATCTTACCCGAGAGCAATACGGTATCGCCGGGCTGCAAGGTCGCCACTTCTTCTTTGGTGACCGTATTCAGGTTAATACGTTTAACGTTATCACCGGTATCCCAGGTAATTTCGGGCCAATCGCTCAGGCTTGGCGGCGTCTGCAGCGCAGGACCATCCCCCTTCAGCGTGAAATGTGCATGACGAGTGGCCGCACAGTTGGGAATCATCGCCACTGGCAGTGACGCCGCATGTGTCGGGTAGTCCTTGATCTTCACATCCAGCACGGTCGTCAAACCACCCAAACCCTGCGCCCCAATACCCAGCTCATTAACCTTATCCATGATCTCAAGACGTAGCTCTTCGATACGGTTTTGCGGTCCACGTGCGCGCAGCTCATGAATATCAATCGGATCCATCAAGGATTCTTTCGCCAACACAGCTGCTTTCTCGGCGGTACCACCAATACCTATGCCGAGCATACCTGGCGGACACCAACCGGCCCCCATGGTGGGTACTGTTTTCACCACCCAGTCGACAATACTGTCACTGGGGTTAAGCATCACCATCTTGGACTTGTTCTCGGAGCCGCCGCCTTTGGCCGCTACATGCACTTCTACTTCGTCACCTTCAACGATTTCGTAGTGAATAACCGCCGGCGTGTTGTCTTTGGTGTTTTTACGCGCACCAGCCGGATCGGCCAATATAGAAGCACGCAGCACATTATCGGGATGCGTGTAAGCGCGACGAACACCTTCGTTCACCATATCGGTCACGCTCATTTTGGCATCCCACTGCACACTCATGCCGATTTTCAGAAAAACCGTCACAATGCCCGTATCCTGACAAATAGGCCGCTTGCCCTGTGCACACATGCGGCTATTGATAAGAATCTGCGCCATGGCATCTTTTGCCGCCTGCGACTCTTCTTTTTGATACGCCTCGTGCACCGCCTGTATAAAGTCAGTGGGGTGATAGTATGAAATGAACTGCAAGGCATCTGCCACGCTTTCGATGAAATCGTCTTGGCGAATAATAGTCGTCATGGTAGCTCTCTCAAATCTTTACAGCTTGCCGTGCGATGCGGCCTGGGCGGCACCGAAATCACGTTTGGTGGCTGGCGATTGTACTCTTAATTGCCAACTCTGTGTAGCACATCACAAGGTCGCGCCAAATCCCTGCTCTTAAAGCGTTTTTTTATGTAACTAGCGACCGCAAAAAATTCGACAAAGTGCAGTTTGCTGTCTACGTTTAAACAAGGTTTTAGATTTTTGCCCGGGGTACTCCTGTGTCCCGGTCAAGCCTGGAGGCCGGGGTCGACGATTGAATGGATGCCAAAACAACTTTCACGCCCTGCATCTCCCTCGCTAGTGATGAAAAACAATTAGGAAAGGTCCTAACTATGTACAAAAAGAGTCTCTTAAGTGTTGCTGTTGCCTCGGTGCTCACGCTGACAGGCTGCCTGGAAAACAATAAAATTGAAAACCGGAATACCGGAGCTGCGCAGGCAGAGAAAGGTTCGATCGCGGATAGCGCCGGTACTTACCCTATCTTTGATCCAGGCGCACCAGCCCTTCCTATTCCTAATGACTTGATCTTTGACGCTGATGCGGGTGATGGCTCCTTCAATGTAACTGACTCAGCCCCTCCCGTAACCACCGCAATCAATGGTTTAAGCGGGGCCTCAACGGTAGCCCCCATCGACCTGGAAATGAGCGGACTTATTGCGGACGATGCCACCATGCTGGCAAGCAGCGTTTTTCTGATTGCCACGGAATACGCCAGTGGTGCGCCCGTACAAACACTGGCACTGGGCGAACCCCCTACAATATCAGCTAACCAGCCAGAATACGTGGTCGAGCATAAAATACTGGATGGAAAAAGCTATATTCGCATCAACCCTACCGAGCCACTGGACCCGAATACACGCTACGTGGTCGTAGTGACAGACGGTGTACTCGATGCAAGTGGTGAACCGCTAAAACAATCGCCAGGCATAGCGGGTTACGACACACTCGAAGATGAAACCAAAGCCGTACCCAATCCTGACCTGCTGCGCGTCCGTGCATTGATTAACAGCCTGTGGGAACCCATTGCTGAGGGGTTCTTTAATATCCCTGTCGTTGGCGTGAATGCCCAGAGAGCCCTGGCAAGCCTTGACCCATATACCGAAGATAATATTGTTTTATCCTACAGTTTCACCACATCTAACGACGAACGTGTCCTGGATTACCTGGCAGAGCCCTCGCAGTGGATTGCAGACCGCATCACCGACCTAGTCAAAGTAGGTGCGACCCGCGCTGCGCTCAGCGGAGGTGCCTCAGATTACGCATCAGTGAAAGCAACGGTAGATCTCGGCTTCACAAACTGGACCGCAGCCTCACTAAACCCCGCGCTTGCAGGGTGTGATACTGCATTTCCCATCGCAGATGAAGCAGCTACCATTAACCGTATAAATTGCGCAGCCTCAAACCTTTACGCAGCATTCGAAGCCGGTAGCCTGGGCTTTACCGCCGACTTCCCTGATCCTGAAGCGACAGCCATTACAATGAATGGCGCCGCCATTGATGTTACGGTATTAAATCCTGCACTTTCGACAGACAACGGAGGCCCAATTCCGCCGGGAACCATCGTCGCTGATCAAGGCACCGTAACCGTTCCTTATTTTTCAGGCTTACCTGTTGGTTTCCCTGCAGCTCCAACCGAAACTACTGCAGCCGCCGGTGCAGGCCTACCTCTGAAGTACAACAGCTGGACAGCCGATGCTTCTTTAGCAACAACATTGAACATCGCGTTTTACTGCTCAGGCCTGGTGATCCCGCAAGGCTTCTCCGGCCCAGCGATCGACGGCCCCGACGCATTAAGCTGCACCAATGGCTCGCTGACTAACCCGGCAGACGCGGCACTGTTTACTAATGCACCTCTGTCTACGGTCGTAAACTACATCTACCCCTTCCCTGCCAAAACAGATGAAGATCTGGAAATCCCACTCCTGGCAATTTATCCTGCTGCTGCAGGGGGCGGTACTCCAGTCAAATCGGTGATGTGGGGACATGGCCTGCGCGGTGATCGCTCGCAAGCTTTGGGTTTTGGCTCCCTCTTGGCTCTTCAGGGTGTCGCCAACGCAACAGCCACTGGCGGCGAATCACTGAATGCCGTCATAGCGATTGATGAACCCCTGCACGGCGTGACCAGCGGACCATTAGAAGCCTCTACGTTTGGCGCCACTGAACGCCACTTTGGCTTTCAGGATGCAGGTGCTGGCCCAACTAACCCTCCAGGCCTCGTCGCAGATGGCGGCTCTGGCTCGCTGTTCATTAACTTTGAAAGCTTCCTGACCGCGCGCGACAATAACCGTCAGCACGTGATGGATCTGCTTACCGTGCGCAAAACCATTCCGTCACTCACGCTGAACGGATACACTCTGGACCAAGAAGTGATCTACACAGGCCACTCTCTGGGAACATTGAATGCGCAGGCCTTTGTAGCCGTTGCCAACAACACGACTACTTCAGACGACGATATCGATGCAGCAGCGTTCTTTACGCCCACCGGTGGCGCACCTCGCATGTTTGAAAACTCACCAGCCTTTGCTCCATTGCTGGTAGACGGCTTAGCAGCAAATGGGATTACGCCAGATACTTACAGCTATCAAGCCTATCTGAATGTATTCCAACATGCGTTTGACACCTTTGACGCAGTGAACTTTGTCGACCGTTTCGCAACTCAAGGCGCTCCGATTCTTTACTTTGAAGCATTGAATGATCTGGCAATTCCTGTATCTCAAGCAGCAGAGAACCGTACGTTCCAGAGCGCAAGCACCGCAGGCAACGTGATTGCGGGCTCCGTGAGTTACCTGTCGGGGGCAGAGCCGCTGATGGCACTTTCCGGCGCAACAGCTCTTCCGTCTTCGGGAACGACCAACATTGGCATCGCCGTGGCGCGCTACCAACCCTGTGTCGCAACGCACGGTACGCCCTCCATCCCAGGAAGCGATGCCTTCTCTGAAAACCTGACGCATGTTACGCAAATCGTAAGCGATGCAGATCTGACAGACGGAGCGGATATTACGCCAACGGTTAATGCGCCAAGCTTGTTCCAGACTGTGACGACTATTCCAGATGACCTGCCTGCTTTGGATTTTGCTCCAACATGTAAGCCTTCCAACGAATAAGCAAATTCTTGAATCAAAAAACCGGCCATGAGGCCGGTTTTTTTTATGCTTTTATTTATTGACCGTCAAAAGTAATCCCGTATAATCCTGCCCTGCGTGCCAGAGTGATGAAATTGGTAGACATGAGGGATTCAAAATCCCTTGCTCGCAAGAGCGTGCCGGTTCGAGTCCGGCCTCTGGTACCAAGCTTTTCCCCGCCCACTCGGGCTACTATTCAGATGATACACCTCACCTACTCACAGCACGTAACCGCCACCAAAT
>JBFHVM010000075.1:0-11578 GCA_041589495.1 Oleiphilaceae bacterium
ATGTTACATCGCTTGGTGTACAACCAGGATGAAGAGTTTTACAGCAAGTGGATGCACGATGCCGAACACGCCCTGGGGGCCATGTGTTCGGGGGGAACGATTGCTAACATCACAGCGCTGTGGGCCGCCCGTAACCAGGCCTTTCCGGCCGAAGGCAATTTTCGTGGCATCGCCCAGGAAGGATGGTTTAGAGCATTGAAGTATTATGGCTTCGAGGGGGCAGCGATTCTGGTGTCCAAACGTGGTCACTATTCCCTGAGTAAAGCGGCTGATGTACTGGGCATTGGTCGCGAATTTCTGATCTCCGTTGATACCGACGACGATAACAAGATTGATCTGGAATCTCTGCGCGAACACTGTGTGCGTTTGCGCAGCCAGAAAATCCGTATTATGGCCATTGTCGGAATCGCCGGTACCACCGAAACCGGTAGCGTTGATCCCCTCGATGAAGTGGCCGAAATTGCCCGAGAGTTCAAGGCGCATTATCACGTCGATGCGGCCTGGGGTGGTCCAACCCTGTTTTCTAACAGCTATAAGGGCTTGTTGAAAGGCATCGAAAAAGCAGATTCGGTGACACTAGATGCCCACAAGCAGCTCTACGTGCCGATGGGCTGTGGTCTGGTCGTGTTCAAAAATCCCAATATGCTTAAGGCGATTGAACATCATGCCCAATATGTGGTGCGCCGTGGCTCCAAGGATTTGGGTAGTAATACGCTTGAAGGTTCACGCCCCGGTATGGCCATGCTGGTGCACAGCGGCCTCAAGATCATTGCCCGTGAAGGTTATGAGATTCTTATTGAACAGGGTATCAACAAGGCGCGTGATTTTGCCGACTTGATTGACGTGCAGGATGATTTTGAAATCATTTCGCGCCCCGAGCTCAACATCGTCACCTATCGGTACTGCCCACGCTTCGCGTTTGAGGCCCTGCAGAATGCGGACCCTGTGCGGCAGGACAAAATCAATGCGGTTCTCGATCGCATCACCAAACACATTCAGAAGGTGCAGCGGGAAAAGGGGTTGAGTTTTGTGTCGCGTACGCGGCTTGAGCCCAAGCGCTACGGTGCTCGTTCGTGCGTGGTATTCCGCGTAGTATTGGCGAATCCTCTGACTACACTCGAAATTCTACGCGAGATTCTTGAAGAACAGCGTGAAATTGCTGAACAGGATGCCGACATTGCACAGGCCATTAAATCACTGGGTACGGTCTGTCGATTAAAGCAGCGCGCCTGATACTGGCGCGCACGTTCTGATGGTTCTTAACAGCAATGCTGTTTAGTAAAGTGCTGCCTCATCGTCGAGCACTTCGTCGATAATCTCCAGAAATATCTTGTCTGCATCGCTGTGGTCTTCAGGGATGCGTACAATCGTTGCGGCACTGATTTCCTCCGCAATTTTCTTTTTGGCATCGGGATCATCTTTGTGGCGACGCGCTATTTCCATACATTTACTGGCAACAGTGGGGTCACTGAGTACCTTGCGGATGAACGTGCGTAGTTCGCTGATAATACGAGCCTGACGGCTCTCTTCGGCGCTGGACATGACTAACCTCTTGGCAATTACTGCGTGTTTGATAGGATTAAAGCAAGGCTGCGGCGTGCTGTCTAGTCACCTGCGTACCAGGCGTTGCGTCCCTGCTCTTTCGCTTTGTATAAATATTGGTCGGCTCTGCGAATTAGCTCTTCGGGTGTGATTTCATCGCCCTTTTCTACTACCCCAATGCTCATGGTGACACGATCACTGGTGGCGCTTTTTTCGTGAGGCAGTGCGGCATCATGTAAGACTTGCTGTATGCGTTTTGCTACTTCAATGGCGCCTGCTAATTCGGTTTCGGGCAATAGCACCAAAAATTCTTCACCGCCATAACGACAGGCGATGTCGGCTGCGCGCATGAGGCTGTCGGTGAGACTTTGACCAATCTTTTCGAGGCAGCGATCACCTTCGAGGTGACCGTAATGATCGTTGTAAGCCTTAAAATGGTCGACGTCCATCACCAGTAATGAGAGCGTTTTTTGGCTGCGCAACGCGCGCCCCCATTCACGGCTGAGATGTCGTAGCATACCTCGTCGATTGAACAGTCCGGTGAGTGGGTCCAGATAAGCCATTTCCTCGAGCTTGTTATTCACCCGCTGGAGTTCGTCCTGCACCGAAGCGATGCGTCCCATTGCAGAGACCATGCTTTGTAGCACCGGGCCATTGACCGGCTTGTACAGATAGGCGTCGCCACCGGCACGAATCCCCTCAACAAAGTGCTCGTCGGAATTTTGTGCACTGAGAAAGATGATGGGAATCCAGTTCTTTTGCAGCTTATCGCGAACCCGGCGGGTGACTTCAAAGCCATTGATGCCGGGTAACTCGATGTCCATAAGTATCAGATCGGTGTCTTCAGGCGTAAATAGCTCTAGCGCCCGCTCGCCGGTTTCGGCGACGGTGACTTCATGCCCCAGATCCTGAACAAAGGCCTGAATCAGGTGACTAATGGAGCGGCTATCTTCTACGACAAGTACTTTCATAGGACGCGAGGCGCCTGTTTAATCAACGATGTACCAAGTGTAGACCATATTACGGTGCAAGTATGCTCTCAAGCAATCCATGCAGAAACTGCTAAGCTTATGGGTGTATCTAGTCATGTGCGAGTCATTTCAATTAGCTTTGCTCGCCCGCAGTTCAGGAGAGCCGGCAAACAGTGTTGCGTTGTATATTGGGGCTGTTGATAGCGTTTGTGGTGCAGAATGCAGCGCAGGCCCAGCCACGTCTCGAAACCTTCCTCCCAGAGCATCTGGAATCCGTTGTCGTTAAGGTCGAATACCTGGCCGATACGCAGGATCAATTGAGTATTGATCAGATACGTGACGAAACGCTGCAGGAGGAATGGCAGCCATTGGTGGAAAACTATGCCAATTTCGGTTACCGACCTTACCCCTACTGGTACCGGTTCAGTCTCTCCAATCCAACGGATCAAACTGTGAGTCAGGTACTAGCAATCAGTTACCCTTTGCTTGATCAAGTGGACCTTTACCGCATTAACGGCAATGGCGACGTGCAACATACCCGAACGGGGGATCGTTTACCTTTTTCCCAACGTCCTGTCGCGCACCCTCACTTCCTATTCCCGCTGCGCCTGTTACCCGGCGAAAAGCAGGATTTTTACATGCGAGTGATCAGTCAGGGTGCACATCTGGTACCGCTTAATCTTTGGCAGGAGATCGCTTTATTTGTTGATCTGTCGCACGAGGATCAATTACATGCCATCTATTTTGGCATTGTTATCGTTATCGTTTTTTTCAATTTGCTCATTTTTGTCGCGTTGCGCGAAAAGCTCTACTTTTATTACTCGGCGTCCACTCTGTTTTTTATGTTGTTCTTTGCTGTCATGCGGGCCAAGCTGTATCCCCATGTGCTGTCGTCGACACCGGAATTTCACCATTTTCTCATGTTGGTTTTACCAGGTGCCTGTCTACTTTTTGCGGCCCTGTTTACACGTGAATTCCTGCAGATCCCCAAATACAGCAAGCGGCTTAATCATCTGGTCAATCTCATTGTGGCAGTATCGCTGACCTGTTTAGCCGGAGTATTTGTGCTCGATAGTCAGGCATCTCTTGAATTCTCCGTACTGTGTGCGATACCCGGAACGTTTTTACTGTTGCTGATGGGGCCTATTCTCGCCATGTTGGGCAATCCCATGGCCTGGGTGTATACCGTCGCCTGGGGTACCTTTATGTTTGGTACTACGGTCACGGCCATGAGCAAGCATGGTTTCCTGCCGGTCAGCTTTATGACCGAGTACGGTATGCAAGTGGGGTCTGCTCTGGAAATTTTCATTCTCAACGCCGCGCTTGCCTATCGTTTTTATCGGGAACACGAAGACAAGATCGTCGCCCAGCAGGCCAGACTAAAAGCTCACAGCGAACGTCGTGATGCGGAGCTTCGCTTGTTGCAGGCCTCGATGACGGACCCCGTCACCATGATGCCCAATCGCACTTGTTTTGAGCAGCGCATTAATGAAGCACTGGAACGCCGGGGCAGCCAACGTATCGCCGTATGTGCCATCGAAATTGTGCGCTTTGCCGAAATCAGCAAAACGCTGGGCCATCAGAATGCTGACTTGCTGATGTGTGAGGTGGCCAAGCACTTCAATATGCTCATCGCCGATGTACCGGGCATTATGCCACTGAAAGGGCCGGAGCTGGTTTCGCATATCTGTACACTTGAGAGTGGCACCTTCGGTTTTATGCTGGATGCCGATGTGGGCGAGCTGAATGCCAAGCGTAATAACGAAATCATTCGATCCATTGCTGCGCCCATCGATTTCAAGGAAATGCGTATAGAACTGCAGCCGGTAATCGGCGTAGCCGTGTGCCCGGAACATGGTCTCAATGCCTCCACCTTACTCAGGCACGCCCAGGTTGCGGCAGATACCTCCGAAGCCCGGGAGCGGTATCTCTCCTACTATCGTCCCGAACAGGATCAGTATAACGCGCGTCGCTTAATGATGATCAGTGAGCTTAAGGACGCCATTAATAACGGCGATCTTGAGCTTTATTTCCAGCCCAAGCTGGATCTGGCGACCGAAAAAATTACCGGGCTGGAGGCTCTGGTGCGATGGCATCATCCACGCTATGGGGTGGTGCGTCCCGATGACTTTATTCCCATTGCGGAGCAAACAGGCGTTATCCGCAGTCTTACTCGCTGGGTAATCAAAGAGGCAATGGCGATGCAGACCAAACTGGCAAGAGAGGGGCTGGAGCTGGTGATGGCGATCAATGTCTCGGCGATCAATTTACGAGAGCCCGATCTGTATGACTTTCTGCGTCATTGTCTGAGTGCTTATACCGTACCAGCCAATAGCATCTATCTTGAGTTGACCGAGACTTCCATGATGCAAGATCCCCTGGAGGCGATAGCGACGCTAAGGCGAATCAGTTCGTTGGGTTTGGGGATTGCCATTGATGACTTTGGTACAGGTTACTCTTCACTGGCTTATCTGCAGGATATGCCGGCAAGCGAAATTAAGGTGGATAAGTCGCTGGTGGCGGCCCTGAACGTCTCCGAGCAGGGCTATGCAGTGATGCAGAAAACCATTGATATGTGCCACCAGTTAAATTTTAAAGTGGTTGCTGAGGGGGTCGAGAGCACCAGAGTTCTGCAAACCTTGCAGGATCTCAATTGCGACCTGATTCAGGGTTACCTGCTGACGCCGCCTTTACCCTACGACCGTTTGCTGGACTGGCTGGCGGAGTCTGACCTCAGGGAGCGCTTCGTTTCCTGATCAGGGCTTCCTGGCAAACCGAGGCGACCAACTGCCCCTCCTGATTAAAGATATTGCCGCGGTTAAAACCTCTGCCCTGTGATGCGCTGGGGCTGTCCATATCGTAAAGCAGCCAGTCGTTTACCTTAAACGGGCGATGAAACCAAATGGCATGGTCGATACTGGCAACCTGCATGCCTTTCTGTGCAAAGCTGACACCATGTGGCAACATGCTGGTACCCAATAAACCAAAATCCGAAGCATAGGCCAGAATGCACTGGTGCAATGCCAGATCATCCGGCACGTCGCCAACGGCGCGAAACCAGTTTTGTTTATAGGGGGCACGTACATCGGGATTGGAGTAGTTGACCGGGTTAACAGGGCGAATTTCTATGGGGCGATCACGAGTAAACTGTTCCCGCAGTTTTTCGGGTATCAGGTGTTTAAAGCGGCGTCGCATTTCCAGTTCGGATAAGAGCACTTCGGGATCGGTGCTTTCCGGCATGTCAAACTGGTGCTCCAGGCCTGCTTCAGGATTCTGAAAAGACGCACTGAGTGTAAAAATTTCCTTGTCGTGCTGTCGCGCAATCACACGGCGAGCCGAGAAATTACCGCCATCGCGCATGATCTGTACTTCGTACTGAATGGGAAGGGAGTGATCGCCAGGACGCAGAAAGTAGCCATGCATGGAGTGGGCAACACGGTCTTCGATGGAACGGTAGGCTGCCATCATGGCTTGCCCGCAAACCTGCCCGCCAAACACGTTTTTAAAACCGAGATCTTCACTGACGCCTTCAAATACCAGATCGTCAATTTGTCTGAGTTTGAGTACGTCGATCAGTTGTGCCAAAACCTGGCTCATCGCAGTCTCCTTGGGGCTTATGGCCATCGCGGCCCGTTATACTGTTGGGGATGATTTAATTGTTATTGCTTTCCTGAGTCAGGTAATTCACCTGGAGCGCATCATAGGCACTCATTTCCCAGCTGTCCTGTCGTTTTTCAGGACGATGTTGTCTATTTGAATGGTTATTGCCACCAGGTGGTGGGGGTTCTTTTTTCTGACGTTTTTTGAGACGGGTAGGGCTTAAAATAAGGTCCATTGCGAGTCCCAAAGTGAGGCGAAAAATCAGGCCGGCGATTATCGCAAAAAGCGCCTGGTCAGAGAAGAGCGCGGTACCAAGCTAACAAAAAAGTAAGCTGCTGGCACCGCACACCTTCTTTACTGCATCAAGGGTGCAGTTTCCTTACTCAGGGCTTGCTTGTCGGCGACACGATCTCCCGTTAGCACGAATCCTAATAGTTGGCCTTCGCCATCGATGAAGCGTGCGCTAATGTCGTTGCCGTCCTGGTCGATATGCCAGCCACCATCGTCACTGACGGGTGGCGATACCACTACCGGGCAGGCCGGTGTTTTGGTGACTACCGGCATCACGCCGTAACTTACAGCGGTTGGCTCACCGTTCAAGGTACGGGCAAGTGCACGGGCGCAAGCCATCAAAGGCAATACATAAAGCAGTACCCGTCCCTCAACTTCCGCGGCATCGCCGAGCACGTATACGTCGGGCGCACTGGTTTCGAGCTGGCGATTGGCGAGGATACCACGCCCACATGCCAGACCGGCCTGCTGAGCAAGGGTAAGATCGGGTCGTAGGCCCACAGCCGAAACCACTAACTCTGTGGCCAGCTCACTGCCATCATCCAGGGTCGCAATAATGCCACCGCCCTGTTCGCGCAGTTGTGTCACATGGCGGCCCAAGTGGAACTGTGCACCAGCCTGTTCAAGGCCAGACTGCAAGGCGTGTCCGGCAAATTCGGGTATCAGCCCTGCCAGTGGTGCGGAGGCAGGATCAACGATGCTCACCTCGTAGCCGCCGTTAATCAGATCATTGGCATACTCACAGCCAATGAGGCCTGCACCCATCAACAAGATGCGCTTTTTACCCTCAACCAATGCGCGAAAATGGCGGTAGTCCATCAGATCGTTAATGGACACGACGGAAGGAAGATCGCTGCCGGGAAATTGCAGGCGATTGACGACCGCTCCCGTTGCCAATACCAGTTTGTGGTAGGCAAGCTGCTCTTCGCCAATATGGATGATCTTGCATGCAGTATCGATGCCAGTTACTTCGGTGAACACGCGAATATCGGCATTGAGTTGCTCGGCCATTTTCCCGGGTTCGGCCATCGACAGGCCGTCGGCATCCTTACCTTTGGTAAAGCCCGTCGACAGCATGGGTTTGGAGTAGGAGTGGCCATCGTCCCGCGTAATAATCAGCAGAGGCTGTTCTTTGCTGAGCTTGCGAAATTCACGGGCAAGAGAATAGCCGGCGAGGCCCGTCCCGATGATCACGATAGGCCGTATTTCGGACATTACAGTTCCACCATTTCAAAATCTTCTTTACCCACACCGCAGTCGGGGCAAACCCAGTCTTCAGGAACGTCTTCCCAGGCAGTGCCGGGTTCAATGCCGTCGTCCGGCCAACCCTCTGCTTCATCGTAAATCAAACCACACACGACGCACTGCCACTTTTTCATAACCGTTTCCTGCTTTTGCTATCAATACTTAAATTTTGCTCACTGGTGTGGGCAAAACAAACTCCGGGGCCTAATTTAACCAATTAACAGAGAGGGTACAAACCTTTAGAGTTAATACTCTAATAATGTTCCGTCGTGACATCCATCAGACATGGTGGCCGACTCTGCCCTTGGCTATAATCGGTGTACCCTCTGGTGCCGTCGGTACCAGCCAATCGACCGTTCAGCATTAGGAAAGCCGTATTGTTTGGCCGCACATTTGTCCGCCCGCGCAGCGCATCGCATTGTTGTGAAGACTATGCACACTGAACAGCAAACCTGCTTGCACCGCAATTGGACCTGGCGCGCTTACCGTCGTGTACCCGACTTTATACTGCCGCGAGTCTGGCACGACTGGGTGCTCGACCGGGGATCGCTGACGCGCAGACTACAACAGCTGGCGGGTGGAGATTTTAAGGTCGAGGTGTTGTTGCAAGGATGGCAGCGGCCCACCCGCGATGAGTGTCATGTATTGTCGATGCCCGTGGGACAACAGGCGCTGGTACGAGAGGTTGCACTGCATAGTCGTGGTGAGGTGGTGGTCAAGGCACGCAGTGTTATTCCGCATACTACTCTCACCGGTGATGAGCGCCAATTACGCCATCTTGGGTCTCGTCCGCTGGGGGCCTATTTGTTTCGCGCGCGCAGTATGCGGCGCTCTGCAATAGAGCTTGGCGCCATGCAATGGCACCAGCAGGATTGGATTTACGGCAGACGTTCGGTATTTTTACTGCATGACAAACCCTTACTGGTGTCCGAACTGTTTTTACCTGCTTTGTTGCTTCAGGCCAATAGTCAGCACCACACCGCGACCCAGAGTGAGTAGAACATGAATGGCGAGCCTTCCTATACTGCGGCTTCGAGAGCGCACTGGCGAGACTTTTACCGTCTTGCCCGCTTTGATCGTCCCATCGGTACCTTTTTGGTGCTATGGCCGACTTTGTGGGCACTTTGGCTGGCAGCCGAAGGAATACCCAGCACCAAAAACCTGATCATTTTTGTAATGGGTGCCATTGCCATGCGCGCGGCAGGTTGCGTGATCAATGACTATGCCGACCGTGATTTTGATGGCCATGTGGAGCGTACCAAGGATCGTCCCCTGGCCACCGGGCGTGTCTCATCTCGGCAAGCCTTGATTTTTTTCGCAGTACTCTGCCTGATTGCCTTGCTGCTGGTACTGCAGACCAACACCTTTACCATTTACCTGTCTTTTGGGGGGCTGGCTCTGGCCAGTATCTACCCCTTCATGAAGCGCTATACCTATCTGCCACAGGTGGTACTGGGCGCGGCCTTCGCCTGGGCTGTGCCCATGGCCTATGCTGCCGAGACCAATAGTCTGCCGGCACACATCTGGCTGATTTACCTGGCCACTGTGTTGTGGACCGTAGCCTACGATACCATGTATGCCATGGTCGACCGGGATGACGACTTAAAGGTGGGTATCAAATCCACCGCCATCCTGTTTGGCAAGGCAGACCGGGCCATGATCGCGCTGTTACAGGTGATGGTGGTGCTGACGCTTTGTATTCTCGGTAACCAGTTAAAATTGGGCCAGTTCTACTTTCTTGGGCTGGTGGCCGTCTCTACGTTGTTTGTTTATCAGCAGCACCTTATCCGCCTGCGATATCGCCATGAGTGTTTTAAAGCTTTTCTCAATAACAATTGGGTGGGTATGGTGATTTTCGCGGGTATCGCTCTGGATCTTGCCATGGGCTCCAGCTAAGCTGCATTTGGTATAGCGCTTTGTCATATACTTGTAACATGCACCCAGTCTAATGAGCTCTATTGTGGAATGTTCTTCTCCCGGGTGGCCTTTGGTGTGAGCCGGGGATATATCCTTATACAAGGGGTAGAGTAATGACTGAAAAAACCGTATTGATAGTGGATGATGAAGCACCCATCAGGGAGATGATTGCAGTAGCCCTGGAGATGGCAGACTATGCTTGTATGGAGGCCGCCAATGCGCGTGAGGCTTACACCGCCATCGTGGATAATCGTCCGGATATGATTCTGCTCGACTGGATGCTGCCTGAAACCAGTGGCATCGAACTGGCGCGTCGACTCAAACGCGACGAAAGCACTGCAGAAATTCCCATCATTATGCTCACCGCCAAGACCGAAGAGGATAATAAAATACAGGGTCTCGAAATTGGCGCGGACGACTACATCACCAAACCGTTTTCACCCCGTGAGTTGGTGGCACGCCTCAAGGCTGTATTGCGTCGCACAACGCCGCGCGGAATTGAAAGCCCCATTGACGTGGAGGGTTTGGAGCTCGACCCGATTGGCCATCGCGTCAGTTCCAATGGTAAAACCCTGAACATGGGGCCGACAGAATATAAACTGCTACAATTTTTCCTGACGCATCAGGATCGTGTTTACACCCGCTCCCAGTTGCTTGATCTGGTATGGGGTGGCAATGTTTACGTTGAAGAACGTACAGTGGATGTGCACATTCGGCGCCTGCGTAAAGCATTGGGTCCCGATCACGACTATCTTGTACAAACAGTTCGGGGCATGGGTTACCGTTTTTCGGCCGGAGTAAGTCATTAAGGGGCTTTGCTCTGAGTGCTCGAGCAGTGTTAATCTGGACACCTCTCTTGGGGAATGCTGTAAGCATGCATAAAAAAGCCAGCGGCCACTTACATTATTTAGCCTGGGGTTTGGGCCTGACGATCTTACTGGGCTTGGCGTTGGATGAATTGGCATGGGTACTGGTGGTGGCTCTCGGTGCTTATCTGGCATGGACCCTCCGCCAAACCACGCGCTTACACCGCTGGTTGTACAGTAATGAAGTGCAGCAGGACATCCCCGAAAGTTATGGTCTCTGGGGCGACCTGTTCGAAGGCCTCTACTACGTGCAGCAGCAAAACCTCGCTACCCAAAATTCCCTTAAATCCATGATTGAGCGCGTGCGCACCTCGACCAATGCCTTGCGTGACGGGGTAATTATGACCAATGGTCAGGGTCAAATGGATTGGTGGAACGAAGCTGCCGCCGAATTGTTTGGGTTTCGTCGCGACAAGGACTTTGGGCAGCTCATCACCAATCTGGTTCGAGAGCCCAAGTTTAAGGGCTATTTTGAGCGTAAGGATTATGATGACGCGCTCGAAATTACATCGCCCGCCAACAACAACCTTCGATTACGCATTCACATTACCCTGTTTGGTGAAGAGGACCGCTTAATCCTCGCGCAGGACATTACCCGCATGCACCACCTGGAACAGATGCGGCGCGACTTTGTGAGTAATGTATCGCATGAAATGCGCACGCCCCTGACGGTGATTCATGGCTACATCGAAACTTTGCAGGATGCCCCGGGTTTACCGAATAAATGGCAACGGCCCTTAAAATCCATGGCGGACCAGACACGTCGACTAGAGGTGCTGGTCAGCGACCTCTTGCTGCTCGAAAAGTACGAATCGCAAGATCGATTTGCGAGTCAGCGCGAGGTCTCGGTCAGCAAGCTGCTTGATATGGTTTGCCACGATGCACAACTGCTTAGTGGCGAGAGAGAGCATAAAATCGGCCTCGAATGTGAAACGCATGACCAGCTGATTGGTGAAGAAAACCAGCTGCGCAGCGCGTTCTCCAATCTGGTTTTCAATGCCGTCAAATACACGCCGGATCGCGGTCAGATCCACGTACATTGCTGGAGCGATAGTGCCGGTCTGCATGTGGCAGTGCGGGATACGGGGTGTGGTTTTGATCCTATTCATATTCCCCGCTTAACCGAGCGTTTTTATCGCGCAGATC
>JBFHVM010000076.1:0-11440 GCA_041589495.1 Oleiphilaceae bacterium
TGATGGTGCCATTAAGCGCGGGTCGGAGGTCCACACCCATCCACCTTCAACCTGCTTGGCCCCACGATGCACCAGTAATGTCGCTGCTTCACGCGTAATATGCCCAATACCTTTCATGCGCACAGCAATCATATGATCAAGATCCGCATAAACGGTTAGCTTTGAGGGCTTAAACATAGTGGCTTTGCGCACAGCTTTACGTAACTGAGGCAACACATTACTCAGTTCATCCGTCAGTGGCCCGAGACTGTCGAGCAGAATCAGCTTATGCACGCGGTCAGGAGCCGAAGCCGCCACCAGAGAGCAAACAATACCGCCCAATGAGTGCCCTAGCAGCACTACGGGTTTATTGGGAGACACAATCTCTGCGAAAGCGAGAACATCGAGAATATTGTCGAGCAAATGATAATTGCTTCCCTCAGGTCGGTGTTCACTCAAGCCATGACCAGGAAGCTCCATTGCGTAAAATCGGCAATTGGTCTTAAGCATTCCAGCGAGAGGGATAAACGAGGCGGCATTGTCGAGCCAGCCATGCACGGCAATCACCACTGGCAGATCGTCCTCTGCGTCAAGCATCGAGTTGGCGAGACCTGCAATCTTGAGGCGGGGCGTGTGGGCAACAAAAGAATTGAGCATAACGGAGTCGTTGCCTTCCGTGTTGGAGACCATCTTTATCCTATAGTCTGAACAGCTGATTAAAGTTTTGCGCAGTCTGCGCGGCGACGTCTTCTTCTTTGAGCCCTTTTAACTCTGCCAGGTAACGACAAACCTCAACTACGTACTGCGGCTCATTAGACTTGCCCCGGTATGGCACTGGTGCCAGATATGGCGAATCAGTTTCGATAAGAATCCGCTCTAGAGGCAACGCCCTTGCCACCTCTTTCAACTCTACGGCGTTTTTAAACGTGACGATGCCCGAGAATGAAATGTAGTAATTGAGGTCAATCGCCTGCAACGCCATATCAAGGCTCTCGGTAAAACAGTGCAGCACTCCGCCAATATCGGTACTGCCGTACTCTTTGATTATCGCAATAGTATCTTCTCGTGCGTCTCTGGTATGCACGATCACGGGTTTCGAGGTGCGTTTGCTCGCCTCGAGGTGTGTTTTAAAACGCGACTGCTGCTGCCCTTTATGCTCTTCACCATAATAGTAATCAAGGCCGGTTTCTCCGATGGCAATGACCCGCTTGTGATCAGCCAAAGCACACAAGCGGTCCAGGCTTGGCTCTTCTCCGTCATGACTGGTTGGGTGCACACCAACCGAGGCATAAATATCGTCATGCTGTTCCGCAATGTTTAGCACCTGTTCGATATGTTCCAGATCAATCGCAACGCATAACATATTAGAGACTCCCCGCTCTCGCGCTGCGTTGAGCGCCAAATCAAGTTTGCCCTCGTATTTATCGAGCTTGAGACGGTCCAGATGGCAATGTGAATCGATATACATAATTTCTCAACTTCTACACACAAAAAGAGCGCCTGAGCGCTCTATGAATAACATTGCTTGATGATACGTATATTTTTCTGGCTACAACAGCCAGCAAGCAGAATTCACATACTATGGGTAGGACGGTCGGAGCCCAATGATCCCGCCAAATAGGTTTCTATTTTATTCTTAGCCGTTTCGTCTTCTTCATTGAACTGCACACCGATGCCTGCAGCACGATTGCCTTGAGCGCCCTTTGGGGTCACCCAAATCACCTTGCCTGCCACGGGAATTTTGTCGGGTTCATCCATTAAGTTCAGCAGCAAAAAGACTTCATCACCCAAATGATAATTTTTAGCTGTGGGTATGAATAAGCCTCCATTCTTCACGAAGGGCATGTAGGCTGCGTATAGCACCGCCTTGTCTTTAATGGTAAGAGTGAGTATGCCACTGCGGGCACCAAAACCTGCTGCCATGGAATCTATCTATCCGTTTATCCGTTGTTTATCTTCTAAGAGTAGAAGCGCCCGGCAAGTTTGCAAGCACGGCTTGCCATTTCTAGGCGTTGCGTTTTTTCTTCATTAAATTCAACCAGTTCCCCAATAAAGACTCACATAGCAACGACGCATTGGGGTTAGCGCCAGACCGGTATTGCGCCAATGCCTTAAGATGCACTTGTCGCAAGGAATAAAAACTCTCTACCTGATTGTTTTCGACCAGATAACGAAACATCTTCTTCGCGGGCTGCTGTTCGAGCCATAAACGGTCGGTCGCCAGACTTTCACGAATTAGTTGCTCCACCCAATGCAGCAGCCAAACAAGGCGTTCGCCCAACGAATCGTCCGCCCAGCTGCCTGATAATTCAGCAATCGCTAACTCCTGTCGCATCATACTGGCTAGCTGAGCCTGCATTGTTACCAGCTCATCCACCACTTTCGCGTCGAGATAGGCCTTGGCTTTCATGGGCGCGCCACCAGCCAGCGCGAGCACGCTCTCAAGCGCATTACTATCTACAAACTCATCCGAGCCCTGTTTACTCAACCAGGCGAGCGCCAACTCCTGTGCTGGCTGTTTAACATCAATCCGTTGACAACGGGAGCGAATCGTCGGCAACAGATCACCGGTACTATTAGTGACCAAAATAAGCGTGCTATGCGCACTGGGTTCTTCAAGCGTTTTTAGTAATGCATTCGAGGCGTTTATGTTCAAGGCCTCGGCAGGATGAATAATCGCGACCTTGTCTTTGCCTATGGTTGCAGACTGGTTCAGGAAATCTGACAAGGCACGCACGGCATCGACTTTGATGACCTTGCCGCCTTCTTCTGGCTGGAGAACTCTCAGATCTGCGTGCGTTTGCGCCACATATAGGCGACAGGCCTTACACCCCCCGCAGGGGCGATCAGCATCTGGAGTATTACAGAGCAATAACTGCGCAAGTTTGTTGGCAAAAATGTGCTTACCCACACCGGCAGGCCCACTTACCAACAGCCCATGAGGAAGCCTGTCGGCTTTACGAAGTTTCGCAACATGTCGCCAGTGCGATGTAAGCCAATCGGGTAAAGACTGGTCAGTAACGCTCAATTCTGTACACCTTGTTGGTTCTGATTTGGGGGATCCGAGGCATAAACTTCCTGATAAAGCGCATGAGTCCGCTTTTTAAGTGGTATAGCAAAAATACCGGGGATATTGGCAATACTCCGCTCCAAGAACTGCCAAGCTGGTTCACTCGGTGCACGATGATAACCGAAAACTGCCAATAGCCGAAGCAACCTCAAATATTTACGCTCAGCAGGCAACATGGGTCGCGAGAATCGAAACCACCAAAAATAGAACACCACAATCCCGCAAACGACTAGGATGCCACCTACTAACACCGCACCTATTTTCCACATAGAATAGCCACCTAAAACGGTTGTGAAAAAACGCTGCTGACTGTCCTGATTATAATTAACGACCCACTTTTGCCATTGGTAGTTCAACTCGTCCAGCTTTAACCGTGTCCAGTTAAGCCAAGACACCGAGCGCATCAAGTTAGCGACAGGGTCAGCACTTAAAACAGATTCGTTTCCCATGGCCGACTGCAAACTATCACTAATACGTTCCGGCGCAACCATGGCTGTGGGATCAAGGCGAATCCAGCCTGCACTGTCTACGTAGGCCTCAACCCAGGCATGCGCATCGTACTGATGGACTAATAAATAGCCGCCAGCTTCGTTATATTCACCGCCTTGGTACCCCACCACAACGCGAGCAGGTATCTCCGCCAAACGCAGCATAAAAGCGAGGCTACCAGCATAATGCGAGCAAAAGCCTGTCTTTGTGGAAAATAGAAAGTCATCGGTGAAGTGGGTTCCGGTAGGTGGGGGCTCTAGCGTATAGAAAAAAGGCTCTTCGCTGAACAGGCGCATCAAGTACGAAATAAACTCCACATCATTGGGCATTAGCTCTCTCAATTGAGAGACATATTGCCGGGTTTGAGGGTTACCCGATCGCGGCAACTGAAGGTCCTTGAATGACGGAGATCGCACTCTTTCCGCGTTAGCAGCTTTTTGTGCTGTGGGGATATCTACCAGAGCGCTTTCGTTACCCGTATACGCCAGGCGATAACGCGTAGGTTGTATAATCTCGGTACCAAAACTGAATAAGCCCATATCGTCAGCGAACAAATGGGAACTCAGTGAGCGGGAGCCCTGCAGAGTGAACGCCCAGCGCTGATTCGTTGGTTCTAACATCACATTATACTGAGCGCCCTCAGCATCAGCCAAAAAACCGCGATCAATACGCCTGCGACGCACCTCAGCCTGTGGAGATCGAGACCAACTCTCACCATCAAAACGGTCAAGCACAATCCCCCGCCAATATCGCTGCCTGGGCTCTGGTATACCCATATCAATAAATTCAACCCTGAACGCACGCTCTCCAGAGCGCCCAAGCCGTGTTATATCTCCCGGGCTCATGCTATCACTGATACCGCTCGTCGCTTCCTGCGTTTTTACGGGGATACTCCAAAGAGGCGACAAGCGCGGAAAAAACAGAAAAAGCACGATCACCAGAGGAACTGCGATCGCTAGACCGCGAATAACATACTTGCCGTTGTACCACAGCCGTTTCGACCACCCGCCCTGCACGACTGAATTAACCCCTAGCAGGCAACCAAAAGCGAGTAACACGACCGTCAACTGTAGGGCCGTATGCAGAATAGTTTGCGAAAACAAGAAGGACACAGCAGAGAGATACAACAATACAAAAACCAGTAAATACACATCTCTCAGCGACTTCATTTCCAGGAACTTGAGCGATACGCTCAAGAATAGAAAGCCAACGGCAGTGTCGACAGTAAATTGCCAACGGTATTCATTAATAAAAAACCCTACTACCGCTAATACAAACAGGAGGCGCAAGAATGACGGCAGTGCCCGTTGACGAAATACAAGGTAAGCGGCGCACAAAACACCAACCGCCAATAACCATACAGGCAGCACCGACACCATAGTTAAGGTTGATAGCGCCAGCATCAACCCCAATCCGCGCAACGCGGTGTGGGGTAAGCCCCTGTTCACTATATCTGACTTAGCCATTTGACAGCTTGCCCCCTCCACCGTGAGATGCCAAGGCTCTCAAACAAGTTTTAGTGTGAGCAGCTCCTGCAGACACAGGGATATTCTGTTCAGGTAATTCAAGTCCAAAAGGAAGATGTTGTGCATTAAGGCTTTGCACGTCGTGACATAGATTGCGAAGCCGTTCCTCAACGGAGGCGCCCTGGTAGTCTTCCCAATGAAGCAATGCCGGGCGCGCACTTTGCCGGGGAGGCTCTTTTATAACCAACTGATCTTTCGAAGCAAATTGCTTCCAAACCATACGCGCCATGGAATCACCCTGCTGGTAAGCGCGTAGATCCTCGGGAGAGGATGCCCTGGAAAGCTGATCATCGAACCGGGAACCCGTTCCTTGTCGGTAAGGGATGCCCGCAACTGGCCTCGGATACACGTAGCATACAGAGCTGATTGCAACGTAGGTCCAAGCGCATACCAGGCCGAAGGGAAAGCGTGTCTCAATGCGCAGCGCAGGCGCATAATAGCGACCACGCTTTTGTTCCTTCCCCAAAAGACATAAATCAAAATGCTCACCCGACTCAAAATGGACGAGCTCACCTGCACCATTGCCGAGACTGCATTCCAGCAGGTTAATGTCGTGAGTAGAATGAAAACGAACGTTAAAAGAAAGTAAATCCCCTTCTTCCGCATCACTTGAAGGACCCGCAGAAACTTCGATGCCAGCCAGCTCAAAGAAACATAACCAGATGGAAACAAAAAATACCGCAGCCAGCGAAAAGGTGAAGAGATAGATAAGACTGTTTTGATAATTAACTGCCGTCAACAGCATTATTGCCAGCATGAGCAAGAACACTAAACCGGTTTTGCTGGGAAAGATATAGATATTATTTCTGTTTAAAACCACATGTTCGCAATGTTCTCGCTTTTTACTCAGTGCGAGCCCCAGGCGGTCAACCCACCCCCGTTTGCGCTCATTACCGCGCAGCGGATCGCGTTGAGGGTGAACATTGGTGTCACGACCCTGAGCGTTTGCATCGACTGTTTCACTGATCATAAAGCACCCAACTCTCACAATTACGATTCTTAACAGATTAGCAAACAAAAGCCCTTGCATTCGGCCCAACTGGGCGAAATACTGTGTTCACTACTCAAGCAATACCACAGGCAGCCACAATGCAAATCAGCCAAAAAATCAAGGCGGCCGCACTGAGCACGACTCTCGGTGCCCTAGTCTCTATGCCCGCCGTTGCCGAAGTGAAATCCTTGTCCAGCTCGGAATTGACCGAGACTTACATCGAGGACTCCACGATTATTGTAACGCCAAAGGCCAAGAAATCCCCGGACACGCAAAAGAAAACAGTTTCGAGCCTAACCATAGTGCCGACCACCAGCACTGAACAGGACCTGGCTGCTATCGAATATTCACAAGCGCATCTCAACGACTCAAGCACCTCATTTGCCCTTTCAGACGAGCTGCTGCGCAACACAAACGTGGTTTCGGCAATTAATCCCGCTGAAACAGTTACGATACAGCCTTATCGCGAAGTTATAACCCAACCTGTTGCCGACATTCTTGACGACGAGAGGTACCGACCACCCACCGGCGATTTTGAGCTGAACTATCAGGGAAGCGATCTGGGTATCAGTCGAGCAGGAGATCAGTTTACGTTTTCTATCGGCACGCCACCCGGGGTAGATCCCGTTAATCTTCCGTATGCAATCAATGAAGGGCCCCTTCAGATTAACCCACGGCCAGACGGCGGGTTTGATCTCACGATCAATATTCCTCAGGATAACTGACAAAGAGCGACCACTGGTCGCTCTTTTTTTTACTGCATCCCTCACTTTCTCTTGAATCTTTTCAGGTAAACCTTATCTTTGACAAGCAGTCATCAGAGGAGATTATTGACGGTGAAGCGAATCGTACTGTTCCTGGCCACTAACCTGGCCATCATTATTGTTTTGAGCATCTCGCTACGACTTTTAGGTGTCGAAAGCCTGCTCGATCAGCAAGGCGTTAACCTGGATCTGAACGCGCTACTTATTTTCGCTGCCGTTTTTGGCTTTGGTGGCTCGTTCTTTTCACTGGCTATTTCAAAGTGGATCGCCAAGAAGTCAACCGGCGCACATGTTATCGACCAACCGGCGAACCCTACTGAACACTGGCTCGTACAAACCGTTGCTCGACAAGCGAAACACGCAGGCATCGGCATGCCCGAAGTGGCTATTTACAACTCTCCGGAAATTAATGCTTTTGCTACAGGAGCAAATCGTAACAACGCCTTAGTCGCTGTCAGTAGCGGTCTGCTACAAAATATGGACAAAGACGAAGCAGAAGCCGTATTGGGGCATGAAGTGAGCCACGTAGCCAATGGCGACATGGTAACCCTGACGCTCGTTCAGGGCGTCGTAAATACCTTTGTCATATTTTTTAGTCGTGTTATCGGGCATTTTGTGGACAGGGTGATATTTAAGGTAGAAAGAGGCCATGGACCCGCGTTCTGGATTACTACCATCATTGCCGAGCTGGTACTGGGCATACTCGCCAGCATCATCGTAATGTGGTTTTCAAGACAGCGCGAATTTCGAGCAGATGCGGGCGGAGCGCAGCTAGCCGGCCGGGCAAAAATGATTGCGGCACTGCAAAAACTCAAACGAAACTATGAAGGTAGCTCTGACTTGCCGGATCAACTGACAGCCTTTGGTATTTCTGGCCTAAGGAAATCCCAGTTTGGCAAGTTGTTCATGTCGCATCCGCCGCTTGACGAACGTATCGCTGCACTCAAAGCAAATTACCAATAATCAGATATCGCTAGAAGACGAAAAGGCCAATCTTGTTTGCGAGCTTGGCCTTTTCACATGCTAGTGTTTTTTCTGTTTTTACCTCGTCGCTTGCATCATATGCGTCAACGAAGCCAGCTTTTTTCTTATGATGTTGATATTGCTTTCGAGAATCTCGTACTCTTTTTCAAGCAAACGATGATAGTGTTTAAGCTTGTCCGGTACGCTTTCAAAGGGGACATCATGAACTTTATTGATGGATTTGAAGGTCTCAAGCACATGCAGAAGATATTGAATCGTATCGAGCTCCCCTGCCTTGCCTGATTTAAGGTCACGATCATTTCTGATTGCCAACCTCGACGCCAAATCGACGATCTTGGTGTTAGGGCCCTGTTCAAGAAAATAATCGTCCAAGCCGACTATCCCAAAGCGATCATGACCATTTCCAGGTAGGATTCGTACATTGTAGGAATTAGACAGATGATTGACCAACTGTCGAGCAAAGTCGTCTGGAATTGCTAGGGTGACGCGTCTTGTAAAGCTGATCAAATGAAAATCCGCAGGGTCGAAGAAGTCGTAAAGCAAAGCAAAATCGAACATGTCTTTTTTGCCATAGGTAATGAAGATTTCTTCGTCTTTTTCAATATTTGATGGCGCTACCAAAGCGACAACTTTCTCGCCGTCAAGCATTATCTCTCGCGCCATCAAGTTGCTTTTCGTGTTGTGGTTGAATAAATCCACACCCGGCATAAAACCAAAATTACCCCAGCAACGCTCATTAAATATATGCGTAGCCAGCTTTACATGCTCTTCATTTAAGTCGGGCTCGCGTGTTAGCGCTCCGCTAACCAGTTTCTCAAATTGAGATCTTGCTTCGCTCGCCATTCTACTGAGATTGGGATTCATCCGACTCAAAAACTGAATATCATCGTCGCTGAAATAACAAACGTTATGCTTCTTACGCTCTTCGACAGAGCCGCAATATTCAAACAGAATGTCCTTGGCGGGCTCCTCTGCCGCCATTAAACCGGCCAGGTTAACGATTAGGCGCTCTACACCTTGTATATTTCGTTCTTCTGGAGGAATTGGTGACAACAACTTTTCTGAGGGCCATTTTGCCAACACCGTGCCTTGTGGTATGTCGCTTGAAGCATACATGCCAAGCAGCCCATTCACCTCGCGCTGCGCCAGACGCGAATCCATGTACAAACCAAATTGGCCCACACCCTCTTTAAACGAATCAAACCGCGGGTTCGACATATGCGTTAATCCAAAACCAGTAACAAAGTCGATTAGAATAACCCGATTCGCGCAGCCTCTTCATGGAACAGGTTAACAATCTACCAATCACGACTTAATGCCCGCCAACCGCGATGGCTCAGACAGGGGCTATCAATTAACTGCGACGCCCAATGCGGAGTGTGTATCAGGACTTGCCGCTTAAGTCTAAACTGAATTGCAATTGCTGTAGTAGTAACTGGAAATTAGCCTTGTCAGACTCTGAAAAACCACCGCCAAGCGATGAATCTGCCAATAAAAAACCAGAGAAGCGATTGCGTCGAAAAATGGGCCCAACCAATGCATTCGTCGTACCGCCCGATTGAGCATCAGCGTCGCAGATCTGATCCGACTCCATTTTCAGGGCTTTAACGAGGGGCTTTGTTGTACCCGCGAATATTACAGAGAGAGAATGCTGTGCGCCGACCACAAGCCGTGTTTTAAGTTTGTTTGGTTTTTTAGGTGCGAAACGGCTATTGGTTAAGAAGTACACATTCTCCGACCTCTGCCACATATAAAATCCAGCATGGTCAAAATTCATTCCCTCTATAATGCACTCCAAAGCCTTGTCAATTATCAGGCCTAATTCCTCTCCTTCAGTAATAGCTGACATGATGTGCCCCAAATAGTGTAAGACCTTGTTGGCATCAGATGGAGGCCTTCTTACCACCGGAGCATTGCTCGCTATAAAACTTTTGGCATTCTTAATTCCAAGCCGTTCTGCAAGCAGAATAGACTTCCTCTCATTTTCTTTTAACTCAGAAAAAATCTCCTTAAGAGATTTACCATTTATTTTAGAAATTTGAGTGAAATAATCTGCATGACTTTCAACACACATACCTTGCTCAGAAAGGGCTGCCAGCGCAGCAGCCAGCTTGATGATGTGCGCTTCGTGCGATACCGGGTTTTCGATACTTTCAGACAAAAGCGCGCCTAACTTCCAGGACTTAATAAGGCCTTTGCTTATCGCCTTTAATGTGGTGCCAAGTACTTGCCGCTGCAGCTCGGTAGGTTCGCTTTCACTGGTGTCGAGCGCTTGATCAAGCTCGTTGGTTTGTACATGATGACTAGCCCAAAACGCTGCTTCGCCAACATTGAATAGCAGCGCAGCCACAAAAATTTCTTCTCGAAGCTCCGCTGGTAGATCACTCGCCATATATCTCGCATGCACAGCAGCCACAAACGACTTTACCAAGCAGCGACACAAACGTTCTCGGTTACTGTTCTTGGTCAACTTATCGACTAATGCCGACGACACGGCGATTGAATGTACGTTTTCAAAACCTATCTGCACGACCGCCCTACTGACGGTCGTAATGGGCGTACGGGAGGGGTTGTACACAGGCGTGTTCGCAAGCCTGATGACTCCGGAGGTAAGATCTGCGTCCCTCAGCACCACCTGACTGAGTTGCGAAAGCGACGTAGACTCATCAGCGGTTACCTTGAGTATGGACTTTAACGTCTTAGCCAAAACCGGTAGTTCTTTACTTTCAAGAAAGTTTACCCATGCCTTACTACCCTTAATCAATGCTAACCCCTCGAAAGCCCCTAAGCTCAGTTGCAGCCAGAAAAAACAAAATGTGAACCAGTTTAAAATATTATGAGCCAGGCTAGAGGAACCGAGGGTAAAGATATTAAGGGTTTTTGTGACAGTAGAGGCGAGTTTGTTTCATTCGAGCGAATACAAAGTGATCGCCCGCTGCAATCTGGGGAAAAACACTGCGTGTCAGAGAAAAAGGGGCCGACACCCAAGTGCTCGGCGACCTTAGTATAAAGAGGCGATTAAAAGCAGACAGAAACTAACTTAATTAGCTCTGATTTAGCGTGAACTTGGACTAAACGAGGCCTTTTTCTACCACTTCTTCACGAATACCGACCCAGCCGTCACGCACTTTACGCAGGTGGTCCGACACTTCGTCAAGGATTTGCACGTCATTCTTTATATTCGCCTCTAGTAAGCGGCGCTCACAATAGTCGTACAGATCAAATAGATTCTGCGCCAGGTCGGCCCCCTGATCCATATCTAGAAAGCTCTTTAATCCCGCTGTAATTTCTATTGCCTTAGTGATCAAGCGGTTTTTACCTTCATAGTCTTTCGCCTGAATACGCGCTTTAGCCGTATTGATGCGTTCGATTGCACCGTCGAACAACAAGGTAATCAGTTTATGCCGATCAACATCAATAACACTGGTTTGTGTATTGACTGATCGATATTGATGTAATGCATTCATATTGGACTCCTGACTGCTTTTTTTTAACTATCGCCTTTAGAAGATGCGACAAGCGCATCCAATTGTTTGGAAATAAAATCCTGCGTACTATTGAGCTGAGCAATGATTATATCGGCAGCCGTGAACTGCCTGACGAGCCGGGCTTCGAGCGACTCAACCCGCTCAGTTAA
>JBFHVM010000077.1:0-11417 GCA_041589495.1 Oleiphilaceae bacterium
GGCTTTCATTTCTGCAGTCCAGTCGGTGAAAGTAAAGGCCTGGTCTGCCATCAGTGTGCCGATCTGTACTTCAATGATGCGGCCCTGGAAGACGTTTTCGCCGTTGAACTTCTTCAGCATTTGCGCTTGCGTGGCGTGTACGACGTCACGGAAGTCCATGTGTGGCTTCATGTGGCCTTTGAAGGTCACTTTGACCGACTCAGGGATTGGCATGGCGCACTCACCGGTGGCCAGTGCGATGGCTACGGTGCCGGAGTCAGCGCCGAAAGCAACACCCTTGGACATACGGGTGTGGGAGTCACCACCAATGATGATGGCGCGATCATCCACAGTGATGTCATTCAACACTTTGTGGATTACGTCGGTCATGGCAGGGTAAACACCCTTGGGATCACGTGCCGTGATGACACCGAAGTCGTTCATGAACTTCATCAGGCGAGGAATGTTGGCTTGTGCCTTGGAATCCCATACCGATGCAGTGTGACAGCCAGACTGGTAAGCACCATCAACGCTTGGCGAGATAGTGGTGGCAGCCATGGATTCCAGTTCCTGTGAAGTCATCAGACCAGTGGTGTCCTGGGAACCTACGATGTTCACTTTCACACGCACGTCAGAACCGGTGTGCAGAGGTGTTTTAGAGTTCACGCCTACCGCATTGCGATTGAAGATTTTCTCTACCGCAGTCAGGCCCTGGCCTTCGTGAGAAATTTCTTTGGAAGGTGCGTACACCTGAGGTGCTTCAATGCCAAGCGTTTCTGCAGCGAAGGTTTGCAGCTTCTTACCGAAAGTCACCGCGTAAGAACCGCCAGCCTTCATGAATTCCATTTTTTGTGGAGTAAAGGCGTCAGACACGTCAACCAGCTCTTCGTCGCCGTTATACAGCTTCTTGGCTTTGGTATCGATGGTCAGAACGGTGCCCGTGGCAACAGAGTATTTCTCTTCCAGTACGGGATCGCCGTTTTCGTCAGTGACAACGTTGCCGTCGGCATCGACTTTTTTCACCCAGTTTTTCAGATCCAGACCAATACCACCGGTTACACCTACGGTAGTCAGGAAGATGGGCGCGATACCGTTGGTACCAGCAACAACCGGCTTGTTGTTCACGAAAGGAATGTAAGGAGAAGTTTTTTCACCGGCCCACAGTGCTACGTTGTTCACACCGGACATACGGGAAGAACCAACACCCATGGTGCCTTTCTCAGCGATCAGCATCACTTTGGCGTTAGGGTGCTTTTTACCCAGCTCAACAATTTCCTGTTGGGCTTCTGGGGTGATCATGCACTGGCCGTGCAGTTCGCGGTCGGAACGGGAGTGTGCCTGGTTGCCTGGAGACAGCAGATCGGTAGAGATATCACCTTCGGCAGCGATGTAGGTCACTACGTCGATTTTCTCTGGTACGTCAGGCAGTTTGGTGAAGAATTCTGCTTTGGCGTAGCTTTCCAGAATGTCTTTGGCTATGGCATTGCCTGCCTTGTAGGCTTCTTCGAGACGAGAAGTGTCGGCTTCGTAGAGGAATACCTGAGTTTTCAAAACTTCGCCAGCCGCTTTAGCTTGGGCATGGTCAGAAAGCGCGATGTCCAGCAGGGCTGCAACAGAAGGGCCACCCTTCATGTGAGCCAGTTGCTCAAGAGCAAACTCGGGAGAGATTTCGGCAACAGTTTCGTCACCCAGTACGATGTCTTTCAAGAACGCGGCTTTAACGCCGGCAGCACTGGTGGTACCCGGCAGCGTGTTGTAAATGAAGAACTTCAATGAATCTTCGCGGTGCTCATTACCAGTGTCTTTGATTTGGTCAATGATTTCTGACAGCAGGTCAGCGCTATCGATTGGTTTGGGGTTGAGTCCCAGGTCCTTTTTACGAACCTCAATTTCTGCTAGGTATTCTGAATACAAGCTCATACGAATCTCTCATTCAAAGGTTTGGTAATGGCATAGAAAGCCACTTTTATCCGGGCGGCTGCATCTGCGGTCAAGATCGAAACGCGGGGGCCCCATCGAGACTGAATGTATATTCAAGGCTAGATGGCTGTATGAAAAATGACCGAATTTCAGCGTTAGTAGAGTCTAGTCCACCCTCAATTTTCGCGCAGGTATTTTACGGATTTTTGGCTCTGAAGTTAAGTATTAGTCGGATTTATGGCGCCATATTCAATATTCATGACAAAAATACGTATAATGGCCAGCCTTTAGTTACAGCAATATTAATAGCGTTATATGCAGGATATTAGTGAAATACAGGGCTTTCTGGAGGGTGAAACGCCCGACCGTTGGGTAGAGAACGCTCTGGAAAACCAGGAAATCATGTTGATCGATCATGCCCACTGTGAAAAGAAAGCGGCGATGACAGCGGTGAATATGATGCATCGTTATCCCGAAGATGCCGAGCTGCTGATGAAAATGTCGCGTCTGGCGCGCGAAGAGTTGCGGCATTTTGAGCAAGTGCTCAAGATCATGAAGGGGCGCGGTATTGCTTTTCGTAAGCTCAGCGCGGCCCGCTACGCCTCATCGCTGCGAGAACATGTGCGCACCAGCGACCCGGAAAAAGTGATTGATCTGCTGATTATTGGCGCTTTTATCGAAGCGCGTTCCTGTGAACGCTTCGCCAAACTGGCACCGCGTCTTGATGTAGAGTTGCAGGACTTTTATGTGTCGCTGCTCAAGTCGGAGGCGCGGCACTATCAGGACTATCTGAAACTTGCGCGCAATTATGCCAAAGCCGATCTCGATTCGCGTGTGGCCTTTTTTCGTGCTCGAGAAAGCGAGCTGATTGCCAATAACGACAAGGTGTTTCGTTTTCACAGCGGACCCATTGCCTGATCCGAGTCCGTTTACCCATCGCCAAAAGAATAAAATAAACAATGAATCTCAATAGCGCCGCCGTTATTCAACAACTTAATTTGGCTTTGCGTGCTGGCAAAGTGGAGCAGATTAAACCGCTGTTGCACATGCTTACTCAACTGGCGGCAACAGACAAGAAGCTTCACCTTGCTTTAGCTCAGGCCTACGAGGCGCTGGCCAAGCCTGAGATCGCGATAGAGCATTACTTTTATGCGGGCAATGCGATGTTGCCGCCCTCGCAGGCATTGGCCGCATTAGCGCGTGCGGTCGATCTCAGTCAGCAGCATCAGTTAATAAAGCATGGATTACCGCCAGCCAAACTATGGGCAACGAAATGCCCAGATGATACCAAGGCGCGTCATGCGCATGGCTACTTACTGTACCGCGCCAAGTTTTTGCCAGCGGCGATCAGGGAGTTTGAGGCGGTTTTAAAGATCGATCCTAAGCACGCTTGGTCTACAAACTATCTGGGGCGCGCTTATTCCCTGATGGGCTGTGACGATCTGGCGATGAAGTATTTGCTGGCATCGATCGAGCTTGAGCCTGACAATATCGAATTCAGACGTCAGGCCGCCTATGCCTGCAACTGCGCCCAAGATTTGGCGCCCGAACGGGTACTGGCTTTGCATAAAGAGCACGCCGAGTGTTTGCTTAAAGATCTTCCGGCTCCTGCGGCTGCAAAAAAATCACGGCAGCCGAATAAGGTCTTGCGCATTGGCTACCTGTCACCCGATTTTTACTGGCACTCGGTAGCCTATTTTTTCAGGGCTTTGCTGGAGAACCGGCCGGAAGGGCTCGAAATCTATTGCTACGCGGATTCCAGTAATAACGATGAAATGACACAACTACTCAAAAAGCGGGCAGACCGGTGGCGTGATGTGCATCACATGGACGACGAGGGTTTGGCTCAGCAGATTCAAGTAGATGGGCTGGATATTCTGGTTGATCTCAATGGTCCATTGGGTAAGTCTCGGCAGGGCGTGTTTGCGCAAAAACTTGCGCCCACTCAAATTGCTTATTTGGGGTATCCCAACACTACCGGGCTTGAAGCTATTGATTACAGAATCACGGATGCGTTTGCCGACCCCGAAGGAGCTGATAGCTTATATACCGAGAAACTGATTCGTTTAAATCCGTCATTTTTATGCTTTTCTGCCGATCCAGCGGCACCGGAGGTAGCACCTTTGCCCGCTCTAGGCAAAGACAGGGGCATAACCTTTGGCTCGTTTAACACCACCCAAAAAATAAACCGTGCCGTCATTGCCGCCTGGTCGGCAATTTTGATTCGAGTGCCGAACGCGCGCATGCTTATCAAGGCGGGCCCTCTACACGATAAGGAGTACTGTGAATGGCTGTTGGCGCAATTTGGTGAGCAGGGCGTGGACGCGCAGCGCATCGAGCTGATCGGCTGGACGCCCGACAAACGCTCACATCTGGAGTGCTATGCCAGGGTGGATATTCATCTCGATACCTTTCCGTACAACGGTACCACCACAACCTGCGAAGCCTTGTGGCAGGGTGTTCCCACGGTTTGTCTGGCCGGTAAAGAGCACAGGACGCGTGTGGGTTTGAGTATCTGCAATCAGGTGGAGCTTAATGATTGGGTTGCCGACACGCTTGATGCCTATGTCGCGCTGGCAGTGGCCAAGGCGCAAGATCTTGCTGCGCTGGCAACGCTGAGAAAGAATTTAAGGCAAAGAATGGCCGATAGCCCGCTGATGCAGGCCGAAGAATTTTCAGAAGCGTTTTACGGAGCACTTGAGCGGGTAGCTCAGGCTTCGCCCTGAGACTCCAGCCACTCCAGAGCCTCACTCATGTGGTGGCATACCCGCATATGATCATTGGGCACGTGTGTATAGGCCTCATATAACCTTGCCAGGTGATGATCGAGATTGGACGGTGCGACGATTGCCAGGTAGAGATCATTGCCCTCGAGGGCCTGAGCCGTCATTTCGCTGAGATCCTTTAGTGCGCCATCGCTCAGCTGGCTCATGTCGGCTTCGCGAAGATCAATCACTTCACTGTAATCGCTGCGCCAATGGCCATTGTTGTATAGAGCCATATAAAAGCGAATCAGATCCTCATCTTCCGGGGTGCCGGTCCAGTCGGTGATGACTACCTTGCGATCTTCCAGGAATTTATTCTTAAAGGGCATGCCTTTCGTTCCTTTTACCTGAGCGCGAATAGGCCTAAGTATAGGTCGAACTGGCTATTTATTCTGCATCAAAAAAAAGGGCGATCTAAGATCGCCCTTTTCTAGCTAAGCGAGAACTTAGTTATCAAGCTTAATTTTACTGAATACACCCGTGTGATCAGAGGGGTATAAGCCGCTCACGTCAGTCATATCCGCATTGCTGTCGCCAACGGTGCGGATTTTAACTTTTTCGATTTGACGTGCTTTGGGATCGAGGAAAATATGGTCAATGCGCTGATAAAGTTGCGCATCAGGATCGGAAACCAGATCGTCAAAGCAGCAAGTGAAACCGTTTTGGGTTTTTTTCTTGGTGGTCCACAAGTCGATGTAACCGCTACCTACCGCCTGCAGGTAAGGGGGAACCAGTGGCAGACCGTCCAGGCCGGGAACGCCAGAAGTCGATACGAAGGGTTGTGCTTCGGGAGTACTGTTGAAGTCACCCAGCATGATCACGGGGAAAGTTGGGTCGGTAGTGGCGGCAACCACTTGCAGCAGCTCGTTCATTTGCACTGCCTGAAGTGACTTAAAGGGCTCTGATCCTCCCACTTCTAGGTGCGTGTTCACGAAACGGTAGTCGGCACCTTTCACGTTTACATCGATCATGTTGTAGCCGCGAGTAAACTCAACGGTCAGGCCGCCCAGTGGCAGCGCGCCATTAACCGTGAAGTTGGCACCATAGGGGTTAGACCAAGTGATCTTGTTGGATTCTTTTACCAGAATGACGTCGCGGTCAGTTAGGCGGACATCTCCCAGAATGGGGGTTTGGCCATCGGGTTGAAAACCGGCTACAAAAGGCAGTTCCAGGTCGGCGTTCGTCGTGCTAATGGCTACTTCGTAATACATGCCGCGTGCTTGTAATGCTGCCTGAAGAATCTCAAGAAAGTCGTACGCTACGTTTTCGGCCATGGTGGGGTTACCAGCGAGAAAGTCACCAGGTACCTGTGTGCGCCAGATGGAGACTTCCTGCAGGCCAATTACGTCCGGCTTGCGATGTGTGATTTCATCGGCAAGCGCTTCTGCTCGCTCAGGGAAATTAGTCGCCTGCATATCCTGGAACACTTTGGTGACGGCCAGTGGCACGGCTAAAGGGTTGGGGTCATTGGCTGCATCCAGTACCGGGAAAATATCTGCACCCAGATAGATGTTGCGCGACATCACCTTGATTTTGTCATCGTCGGCATAGCTGGCGACTGACACGCTGACGGTCAGTACGGCCAGCGCGACCGCCCAGAGTTGTTTTAGTTTCATGTTACTTCTCCATTTATTGTTTTGTTTTCACGTTCTCACACGTATGCCTTGCCCGCTCAGGCCAGAGGGCAGTGCATGGCCTAAGTTTGGCGTGACTAGAGGGTATTACGCAGTACCAAATCGGGTTAAAACGTGTTGAAAGGGGGAGAAAATTGCGGAAAAAATGGTTTGGTTTCACATATTTGGTTTTAAGTCGGACGTCGGACGCTGGATGCTTGAAGCCTGCCGGGTGACGCTTAGCGTCAGACGTCCGACATTAATTCACGAATACGCCAAATCCACAGCTGCGACGAGCTCGCTTAGCTCTGCGTGATCCTGCGCGTCGAGATCGCAATTATCGAGCACAAAGTTGGCGGTTTTAATTACAGCGCGCCAGCGAGGTTTGGCGGGGAGGGTTTTGACGCTCAGGTATTTATCGAGGGTGCGAGTTTTTGCGGTGGTACCATCAATATACACACGCCAGCAGCGGCTTTTCTCGGCCAGGTCTGCCTTGCTCTGATGGGTATAACGCTCCCAGGTAAGCAGGGATGTACGCAGGGTTTTTACTACCAGTTCTTTAGGACAGGGTGTTTGTGAATAGAGAGTTTCGGGAGAATCGTTGGCTTCTGGCTGAGTTGTTTGTTTTGCCCAGCGCAGCGCTGATTCGATCTGTTCTATGCGCTGGCGGCTTTCACTGAGCTCTTGAGTGAGTCGACCCAGTAGTGCCCCCGTGCTTACCTCAGCCTGTTCGGTTTGGGCCCGGACATGGGCGGCATAATAGTATTCACCGTGCTGATCAAAGCGGTGAATGTCGAGCACAAGATCCCGGTCTTCCACAATAAAATGCGCGTTAGCACGCTGAATTAAAAAGGCGTTCTGCAGGTCCGCGGTAAAACAGTCGCTCATCGAGCTGGGTAGCTGCACTTGATGCGCAAAAAAATGCGCACGACCCGCATGATTAGCATGCATAATCACCCCGTCACTGTTCAACAAAATCAGACTTTCTTCGGCTTTATCGAGAACCTGTTCCAGCTGCTGATTTGCGCATTGCAGTTCACGCTCCAATACGGCATGGCGATTCACTTCACCTTGTAGCCGGGCATTCTCGGCGCTGGCCTGCCATAAGCGTCGTACACTCAACTGGCTGAACAGGCGCGCCAGCAGTTCCTGTTCGTGGTAGGGTTTGATCAGATAGTCATTGGCGCCAGCACCCAAGGCATCCACGATATCACTTATCTGGTAACGCGCAGTGAGCATCATGATGGGCAGGTTAAAATGGTCAAAGCGAGTGCGTATCTCTCGGCAGGCCTCTATCCCCGACATGCCCGGCATCATCAAATCAAGCAATACCAGCTCCGGGGTGGTGCGGTTAAGCTCTTTTAACAGGTCTTTCGCTGAACCGAAGGTGCAGACCCGGTAGCCAGCCTGCTCCAGCAGGCTACGCACCAACTCGCGATTTATTTCTTCGTCGTCGGCATAGAATACGCGGGCCTGTTCGCCAAAAGGTACTGTAAACTGGTTCGGTCGCGCTTGTTCTATCAGGGTAGGGGTCGTATCGTTATTGCTCGTACTTAGTGTGGCCACAGCGGCATCGGTCAGCGAATCACTATCCAGACTTTCTGCCGCGGCTTGATGTGGTTGCACCAGTGGCAGTTTAAAGCAGGCTCGGGTACCGCCCCACTGACTGGTGCCCAGGCTGAGTTCGCTGCCGTGTAATTGCAGTAACTGCCGGGTAATTGCCAGTCCTAAACCGGAGCTTTGCGTCGGGTTGGCGTTGATGCTTTGGCTGAAAGGTTCAAACAGCAGATCCTGCGCACCATCGGGTAAGCCACAACCGCTGTCTTCAATGCAGATGTTGGCAAAATCATCCACCTGCTTTGCGGTCAGGCGAATGTCGCCTTGTTCGGTGAACTTAATGGCATTGCCAAGAAGGTTAAACAGTACTTGTTGAATGCGATGGGCGTCGGCTTCTATTTGTGATAGCGATTCGTCCACATCAATACTGAGCTCGACGTGCTTGCCGTGGAGCAGTGGGCGCAGGGTGTTGGCCGTTGTATGCAACAAAGTAGGCAGGTGTAACTTGCTGATTTGAAGGTTGAGCTTACCATGCTTAATGCTGGAAAAATCCAGAATATCGTTCACTAAACTGGTGAGCCGTTGGCTGGTGGCTTCGATCAGCTCAACCTGATGACGCTGCTCTGACGACAGGTTTTGAGCGTTATCGTGCAGACGCTGGGCAAGACCATAAATGCCATGCAAAGGCGTACGCAGTTCATGGGATGTCGTGGCCAGGAATTCGTCTTTAAAACTATCGAGTTTCTCGAGCTCTGCGTTGCGTGCGAAGAGTTCTGCCGACATCGTTTCAATGGTTTTAAAGTTCGCGAAGTAACGACGAATCATGGCACTCAACTGAAACAGCACAAAAGCCAACGCACCTATGTGTATCATATTGGGTGTGTCGATCAGATAGCTGTAATTCAGCGAATCGTTAATCGCTGCCAGAGCAAAAATAGCAAGGCTGAAACCAAAGATACGACTACTGCGGCGTTTGGCACGCAGTGCGCAGGTGTAATACCAGAAAACTAAGGGCACGATGAGCCCGCAGGCAATCTGAAAGGGCACATTAAAACTCGTGTATACCGCGACCGGACTGACCAGCGCAGCCAGAATAAATGGCGTCGCAATGGCCCAGCCCGTCCACATAAGTTTGCGTGGCACGTCTTTAGGGAACAGATAATGAAAATACGCCAAAAAGAAGGGGAGGATGAGATAAATCGTAATATTTTCAATGGCCTGCAGTGTTGACCAATCGCCAAAGCCAAACAGATATAACACGCGCTCATCGATCAGTAGCCGCCGTAAACCGATGGCAAAGCACAGCAGGCTGAAAAACAGCACTTTTTTGTCTTTACGGCGTGACAAAAACATCAACAGACTCAAGAGGCCCGTGGCCATTAGCAGGCTACCAACGATGCCCGCCTTGATCAGCGGTTGTTCCCGAATACTGAACAGGCCGCTCTCATCGGTGATGGTTGGGGCATACCAAATGCCACCCCACTGATAGTGAAAATTGGAAGTGTGTATGACCAGTTCAATCAGGCCCTGTTCATCGGGCATGAGAGAATACACCTTGGGTAAGTAGGCCGGTTTTTCCTCCAGTTCATTGCGGGCGACTACACCATTGCCACCCGCGTTCTCGCCGTTTACCCACAATGTATAGGCGCTGGCCATATCGGGCATAGATAAATAAAAAGGGCCGGCGTGTTTTGGAGGTAGTTGGACCTTAATACGATACGTGCCGTAACCCGTGGGGGTAATTGGTGCTGAGTCACCGCTTAGAGCAGAGGCCGTTTTGTGCCAGGCCCCAGGAACAGTAAGGGTATGTGTTGCAGGAATATGGTCGTGGGGAAGCAGCCATTGCTGCCAAAAAAAATCCCACGCGCCGGCCATGCTATAAACATGACCCCGCTGCCATTCGACTGAGCTCAGATCCAGCGTTGCCGGCGTCTGGGCCTTAGCCAAGTGGCTGCAGGTGAGCAGCCCTAAACACATTATTATGATCTTCATTGTGTTCATGCCTGCCGTAAGCGCGAATTACGGGCGCGTTCTAGTTGTTATTTATTCTTTTTTCTTTTTGTGCGGATTCATAAGTTGAATCACAGTTCATATCTTAACGTAAACGTAAGGTTGAAAATTTGAACTGCGTCATAAAATGGGGTTTGTTCGACCCTGGGTGAAAATTCAACGAGGGTGACGGTAGGTCGACATTCATGTCGACGAGGTGTTGGTTGAGTGGCAACCGCTTAAGTCCGCACGACATTACTCAGGAAGAGCGAAATAGACTACGTAATACCCGCATCACGCCACTATTCCTCCTCCGCAAGCCTCTCGTTGGTTTTTAAAAGAAATTCCGCCATTTTGCTTTCATGATAGTGGGGCGCTCCCTCCTTAACCACTTGTTGCAGGCGTTCTTTCATGTGCGCGTAATCCCCTTTGGCTTTAGCCAGTATGGCATCGTAAAACCAGGCTTCTGTTAATAATCCCAAGCGCGGCAGATCAGTAAAACGCAAAGGTGATTCAGCAAATGCTTGCTCGTCGAGAATCGGATCAAATATCTCGTCCTGCGATACTTCGCCCAGAAAATAACCTATCAGCATCTCGCGCCAAACCATTTCATCGCCACCTTGCAGCCGCTCATTCCAAAGATTGCGCTCAGAGGCTTCCCAATGGGTTTTTAATAATTCAAGCGCCTGATGGTCACCGCTCAGGTTGGCATAGAGCAGCATCGCAATGTATGGCGCATAGGGATGATTAATATTGATAAGGCGGCGCGCACTCAGCTCCCAAAGATCAGATTGGGCCATCACACTACTCAGCGCATCGTAAAATAGGGTCGTGTCATCGGGATTTTCTAGGCTGGCAAAAAATTTTGCGTTGGCTGCGACGGCTTCTCGATCCCCCTTGATTAAATCAACCAGTAACTTAAGCTCATAAAATCGAAACGCCGAATTTGGCCATTTATTTTTCATCTCTTCAAGTATGGCTTCAGCCTCCGGCACTTTGCGTTGGTGTACGTACAAGTCGACAAGGTTTGAATTTATCCAATAGCTAAAACCCTCTGAAGCACCATTAAGCAGTGCTTGCAGATTTCTCTCGGCTGCGTCCCAGTTAGAAGAGGAATTTCTAAGTGGTGCCAAATTGTTTTTCCCTATGGCGAGGTGATATTTTAATTGGTCCGGATCTAGTTCAGTTTCAATCGGAACGTTGTCAATGGCTTGTCGCATGGACGTATTGAGCTGTGATTGCATTGTATTCACTGCTTTAATCAGTTCATCCGGGTTTTCTTTGTTGAGCACGATTAACATTGCGTGAGCACTTTTTACCAGGTCCGATTGTTTCCCTGTGCTAAGTGTTTCCAAAAGGTCCCAGCACCAATTGTCCAAAACCGAATATTGGCAGGCATTTTCGTTGAGTTGATAGATAAGGTCTCTTGCCTCTACTTCGCCTAGCGTATCCATCGCATGGCGTAAGTACGCTTTGCCTTGTAAGCGCCAATGACTGCTTTGATTCAAAGGGTTGTAGCCCTGCAATAATTCGATACCCAGCCACTGCGCATCTGGCGCTGGCCATACCTCAATATCGGGGAATCTAGACAGCA
>JBFHVM010000078.1:0-11295 GCA_041589495.1 Oleiphilaceae bacterium
AAATACCGTTGTCCACGAGTGCGTCTCGACACATCAGACGACCCCGCAACTGCACTTCAATCCATGCTGCTTTCGGTTGGCCGCTGAGATGAATCCGCAAGATCTACTATCTCAATTGCGCCCCAACCATCCGCCCGATCCTATTGGTTGGTGGCCCCCTGCGCCGGGGTGGTGGCTGCTACTCCTAATTATGACCATAATAGTCGCGGCGCTGTTGTGGTTACGTTCGCCTCGAAGACATAAAAGCATATGGAAAAAACGCGCGAAGGCCAGCTTTAAAGAACAATGTCGACGTTATCAACTAGATCCCAACAATGCTGAACTCAAGGAACTGATCATTCTGCTTAAACGAATTGTTGCCACCGCAACCGGTGACGATAGCGTGCTGAGTTTGACCGGGGAACAATGGAGAAGTTGCCTGCAACAACATTTTTCTCTCGACGATAAATCTCTGATTACTTTAAGTTCGGGGCACTATCAAATCCAAGCTCCCCCTTTGAACGACCAGGCACTGATTGCACTGCGCAAAGGCATAGGAGAGCTAGGCAATGTTTGACTGGATATTTGGCGCACTGCATACCTTTGCCCAAACCGAATGGTCTTGGCCCTGGGCAGCATTACTATTGCCCACACCCTGGCTCGTTCGCTGGAGAGCAAAAACTGACAGTGATGACATACGCGGCCCACAACTGCCTGTGTTATATCAGGTAATTGGCACATTGGGTTTGGCGCTCAATGCCGAGAACGTGCGCAAACCATTACTGCAACGCGTTTTACTTATCATAGCCTGGATGTTTTTGGTGCTTGCTTGTGCTCGCCCACTTCACGTCGGCGATCCTGTAAATCTGCCGCTGTCAGGTCGCGACCTCATGCTGGCAATTGACATATCACCAAGTATGAAAGAGCGCGACATGCTCTTGAAAGGAGTTGAATCCACGCGACTTGAAGCAGTCAAATACGTAGTCGGCGATTTCATTGAGCGACGCCAGGGCGACCGTTTGGGACTTATACTGTTCGGGTCCCAACCCTATATACAGGCCCCCCTCACCTTCGACTTAAAAACCGTAAACACCCTACTGGACGAGGCGTTTTTAGGCATGGCAGGTCAGGCCACCGCGATTGGTGACGCCATTGCGCTTGCCACCAAGCGACTGCGTGATAGACCAGAGCAAAGTCGTGTTTTGATTCTGTTGTCCGATGGTCAAAACACAGCCGGCGAAATTCCACCCGAGAAAGCCGCGCAATTCGCCGTACTTGAGAATATTCGCATCTACACCATCGGTATTGGTGCAGAAGAAATTATTAAGCGCAGCTTTTTTGGCGTACAAAGGATAAACCCCTCTGCAGATCTCGATGAGGCTATGCTGCAGCAAATTGCCGACACCACGAAGGGTAAATACTATCGCGCGCGAAACCTTGAAGAACTCGAAGCCATATACGAAGAGATTGACCAACTCGAACCCATCGATCAGGAACAACGCACCTATCGCCCTCGCAAGTCTTTAGTTCACTGGTTCATTGGATTGAGTCTTATTGCATGGGTACTATCAAGATTGGTTTCGTCCCTTGATTCTCAGTTAAGAGATCTTAAATACCAGCGAGCACTTAAGGGGGGCGACACTCAATGAACGAGTTTATCGCCAACTTTCATTTTCTTAGACCTTTGTGGTTGAGCGCGCTGCTCCTTCTCCCCTTTGTCAGTTGGTGGCGACAACGCAGTAATGCACGCTCTGATTGGGGGCGGATCATAGACCCCGAACTACTCACACATTTGCAAAGCGCCCAGCAATCAAAGCCATCTTCAGCGACAAGCTGGAGCCTAATCGTTGCACTATGCCTGCTGATTGTTGCTCTGGCTGGCCCAAGCTGGAAAAAGATAGCTCAACCAACTGTTCAGGTGAGCGACAACCTTGTTGTAGTGCTGGATCTGTCTCTTTCAATGCTGGCCGATGATCAAGCCCCCAGCAGGTTGACTCGCGCCAAGCAGAAAATTCAGGATCTCCTCAAGCTACGGAAAGAAGGTAACACCGCGTTAATTGCATTTTCAGGGGATGCACATATCGTCACACCGCTAACGGATGATATTCGCACCATCGAAACAAGCCTTGGAGCACTCGACCCATTTATCATGCCCGTAATCGGGAGCCGACCTGACTTTGCCATAGAAAAAGCCGTAGGGCTCTTTGAGCAAGCCGGCACGCTGCAAGGACGTATTATTTTCATCGGTGACGACATCAGCGAAAAACAGGCCAAACGTATTGGTAAAATTGTCCGTCGGTATACTCTCGACATTATTGCTGTAGGCACCGCACAAGGCAGCCCCATCCCGATCCCTCAACGCGGCTATTTACGTGACGACAATGGCGCTGTGGTCATACCACAAACCAATTTCGCACGTTTATCGACGATTGCACGCGACAACAAAGGAATGATGGTTCGGCTTAGTCTCGACGACAGCGATCTCGAACAACTTGATGTAGCTGGCGACCGCCTACGTCAGGCCGCACAGCGGCAGTTGGAAGAAGCTCAGTCTGGAGAGTTTGATCAGTGGCACGATATGGGTTTTATTTTTCTTTTTGCGGCCTTGCCCTTTGTTTTATTCGCGCACCGTCAGGGTGCCCTAGCCCTGCTTTTGTTATGTATTCTCCCAAGTGAAAACAGTTATGCAATTTCGTGGCAAGATCTGTGGCAAACACAAAATCAACAAGCTCAACAAGCATTGGAAAATGGCGACGCGGAACGCGCGGCTGAATTGTTTATCAGCCTTGAACATCGGGCCAATGCCTTGTATCAGGCGGGCAAGTATGAAGAGGCAGCCAAATTATATCAGGAGCTTGGCAGCGCCCACTATAATCGCGCAAACGCCCTGGCAAAAAGCCAGCGATTTGACGAAGCCCTGGCAGCCTATGAGCAGGCTTTAGCCTTACAACCAGACCATCAAGATGCTGCGCATAACAAGCAACTTATTGAAGAGCTCCTGCAGCAACAAGCCCAACAGAATCAACAGCAACAGGGGCAAGAAGGTCAACAAGGTCAACAACAGAACAGTCAAAACGGTGACCAATCACAAGCTCGCGATCAGTCTGGCGACCAGTCGCAACAAGGTTTTCAAACAAACCAGCCCCAGCCTGACAACACAAACACAAAACCTGATGATCAAGGTGACACCTCGACAGATCAGGGTAACGAAGACGCTGTAGAAACACAGGCAGGGATTCAGCAGGAGCCATCTGCATCACAGGACAGTGGCACCGACAACACTGAAGGCAAACAGCAAGCGGTTCTCGATGCGCTAAGCGAAGAGGAAAAGCAATCCTATGAGCAATGGATGCGCCGCGTACCGGACGACCCTTCTGGTTTGTTACGTAGAAAGTTTGAATATCAGTCTCGAGAGCGTTCGCGTCCCCGTACTGAAGAAGGAGACCCTTTATGGTAAACGCTTTGCACACGCTTTTGCATCGCCTCACCTTGCCTGGCAAACCGGAGTTCGCCTTGCGCACACTGGTACTGATGATCGTTTTTTTGCTTAGCAGCTTCGTCAACGCGGACAACCGCCTGAGCGCATCGATCGATCGAAGCAAGATATACGCAACCGACACCTTCACCTATGAGTTGGTTGGCGAACTCGATGTTCAGCCCGGACTGGGGGGATTGTTCAGCTTTGGTAGCAGCCAGATTTCAGAACCCAACATACCGGGCCTCGAAAAAGATTTTGAGATACTCGACCGCCAACAAAAAATGAGTATGCAATCCATCAACGGCAAGTCCCAATCTCGCATGCTATGGCGCTATACTCTGGCGCCGTTGCGCAGCGGAAAGCTCACTATCCCTGCAGCCGAATACGAAGGGATAAAATCCAAGCCCATTGATATAGAGGTGCTACCGGGTGCCGCACCACGCGACGCCAGTACCCCCCCGATGGTCTTTATCGAAGTAGAAACTGACAAAAAAGAGGCCTACGTACAGGAACAGATAAAATTTACTGTTCGCCTATATTCTGCTGGCAATCTGGTAGCCGGAGATCTTAGCCAGCCAGAGGCGCTGAATGCGATTATTGAACCACTGGGCGAAACCAAGGTGTACTACCGTATGGCCTATAATCAGCGCTATGAAGTGCGCGAACGAAATTATCTCGTTTTTCCACAGCAAAGCGGTAAACTCGAACTCAATGCGTTGCAATTTAGTGGCACAATGATCGATTCTCGCAAACGCCGCCGCGTGCGTGTCAGGGAAGAGTCAGAATCAACGAATATAATGGTTAACCCACCACCAGCCAATTTCACGGGCACACTATGGCTTCCCGCAACCAGCCTTCATCTAAACGAGAAGTGGGATAAAAACCCTGAGCAACTCTCGATCGGAGATTCGCTGACACGACAAATTGAGATACATGCACTCGGTTTGTTGGCATCTGCTCTTCCACCGTTACCCGAAGCATCACCAGACGGCCTCAAGGTATATCCTGACAAAGCACAAACCGAGTCAAAGGAACACGACAGCGGTGCGCAGGCTCTGCGTCGTGAAACCCGGGCATATGTTGCTATCAAAGCAGGTAACATCACTCTACCCGAAATGCGTATTCCTTGGTGGGATACGGTCAACGATGTACAGCGTGAAGCCATACTCCCCTCCAGAACCATCGAGATAATAGCCCCCTCACCACAGCAAAAATTGCCTTCAATCTCCGAACAAGAACCTAAAACTGTACCCGCGACCTCATCACGTACCGACCAGGACGATGAACACATACCTGTAAGCACCCCGCCGGCCAGTAATCACTTTTGGTATGTGGTGACCGCCCTGTTGTTGGCAGGCTGGGCAACGACGACTGTTTGGTTACTGCGTAATCAGGCAGCACAACCAAGTGCCAAATCAAAGCTCAAACCAAAACTGGATCTTTGGCCTCAATTGCGCAAAGCAATCAAAGAGCAGCAAGCGGACATGCCAAAGTTGCTGGTTGCGTGGGCTCAGGAACATTTTTCAGCCCTGTCGGGAAAACACAGAATTCTTGGCATCAGTGATTTGAAGCATTTCGACAACACTTTATATGAGCAAGTAATGGCGTTTGAGCGCAAACGTTATGCGCAAAATGATGAGTCTGTGCACCACGACTACGATGGCCGAGCCCTACTCGCGCACCTGGAGTCCCTGCGCAAGACCCGTGCACGGAGAGCCAACCCCACAGCTTCCATTAAGCCTTTTTATCCATATCAACAGAAAACGGGGACGGAGTCCTCATAATGCTCTGTCACCAGCATTGCAGTGCCTGTTGTATCGCTCCAGAGATAAGTAGCCCGCTACCCAACATGCCAGAAGGAAAGCCTGCGGGTGTCGCGTGCGTTAATCTTGATGACCAAGGCCGATGTCTGGTTTACGTAAGGAGACCGAGAGTGTGTAGAGAGTTTAACGCCGACGCTGAAGTCTGTGGAAACGATGCGGGGGACGCAATAAGACTGCTCGGAGAGCTGGAACAGGCGACTAAAACACAGTAAGTGCGATTCAGTGGCGTCAGAAGGCTATAGCCCCATAAATTCCGCAATCACTGATTTAGCAATAAAACCAAAAACGCCCAAACCCAGAACGAGAAACAGCATCGCCGTACCAAATTTTCCTGCATCGGATTTTTTAGCCAGATCCCAAACGATATAACCCATGTATAAAATGAGGCCGCCGATACCAACATAGAGAGAAATCTCTTCAAACTGGGCAAGGGTCATTATCCAACTCCGGTTAAAGATGCAAGCATTTCCAATTCGCGCAGAATCCTAACCTAAATAGTTAGAGTATTCAGACTAACTTAGGTAACAAACTGTACAGTTTTTGCATCAGTATAAATGAGCCAGTACTGGCCAATTTACTGTTATTTTCTATACTTTTTGAGGCTGTTTTTCGTTCAAAGGATGCTGCAATGACCATAAAATCCCGCATTACTGGTGGCTTCTGCCTTATTATCCTGATCTTGTTGATTGTGAGTGCTATTGGGTTTGGTGGCATCAGGCAACTCTCCAGCAACCTGAGTTTCATTATTGGTCCGGCATGGGATACGGCAGATGGCGCAATGGAGGGAACCATTGGCATACAAGCAGAAATGCTGGCGGTAGAAAAAATCCTTCAGGGGTATCACTTCGACAAGGAAATAGAAAACCTCGAACAGGGTAAGGAAACCGCAAACGCCGCCATTGGGCGGCTCATTTCGGCCGGATTAATGCAGGCCGACGACATTGAACAACTTCAAAAAGTAAAGCAACAGCACGCTCACCTCCAAGACAAAATCATCAGCCGCTATCAAAACTTTGCAAAAGTTAAAGCAGAATTTGATGCGCATGTAAAACAGTTCGTAGCGCTTGGCGAAGAAATGGAAGAAATTGGCGATGCGGCAGTTGAAGAGTTTGCAAACAATCCTGATCAGTTTTACACATGGAATGGTGCTATCCGACAACGTTGGCTCGCCGCCGATGGAGGCATGGAGTCTAACATCGGCCTACTCTGGGGGCTCTATCATTTGAGCAAGCTTATTGATCGCTCTGAAGAATTCAAGGCGGCCAAATTCAACATTGAACAGGCTCTGGCCTTCCAGCGGGAGGCTTCAGATGAAATGCTCGGCACTGGGCGCTTTGATCTCTCTGCCGGAGCAAAGTGGAACAACGAGCGCTATTCAGATTTATACACTAAATATCTCAGCCGGTACGAATCTTTGGTTGAAACACTTGTGCAGATTACGCACGAGTACCAGCAAACACACGACAACTACATAGAAAAGTCAAACGAATTTTTGCGTATTCTTGAACAGTTTGAAGAAAACGGCGATGCTGCGGTAGAAGGCCAAATAGGCTCTATTCAGCAAACACAAAATACCACGATGACCGTTATGATCATTGTTGGCACGCTGGGCATTATCCTTGGAGTGGTACTGGCGGTGATTCTCATACGATCAATACTTGTTCCACTGACCAACATTCTTCAGCGTGTACGTGACATTGCCCGTGGTGAAGGAGACTTAACCAAGCGGGTTGACCTTAACTCTAAGGACGAATTGGGTAAGCTCGCAGAGGAATTCAATGTCTTTATCGACCATATCCATTCTTTAGTAATAAAAGTGGGCACCAAACGCGTCGCTATGGAAAGTGCAATGCTCGAAATGCGTGACGTGATGCAAGACACCTCTCAAGCGGTTGCGCAGCAGGAATCGCAAACCGATCAGGTTGCCACCGCAGTGACTGAAATGGCGGCTACGGCAAAAGAAATCACCCAAAATACGCAACAGGCAGCCGATACAGCTCAAAACGCTGCACAGGTAGGTGAAGATGCAGAAACAACGGTCAATGGAGCGATTGACACCATCAATAGCCTGTCACGCGAACTGGAAGACGCTACGCAGGTTATTGGCAGCCTGGAACAGGACGTAGGCCAGATCATTGGCGTGCTGGATGTTATTGGCGGTATTGCAGAACAAACGAATCTGTTGGCACTTAACGCCGCCATTGAAGCCGCCCGCGCTGGCGAGCAAGGCCGCGGCTTTGCCGTCGTTGCCGACGAAGTACGAGGCCTGGCAGGGCGAACCCAGCAAAGTACAGAAGAAATTCAACAAATGATAGACCGACTTAAGAACAGTTCTCGCAAAGCGGTCGAGGTAATGACGAGTAGTAACGAAAAAAGCGAAACGACGGTTCGACAAAGCGAAGAGGTGGCATCCGCGCTGCGCGACATTATTAATGGTGTTCGCGAGATCAACGACATGACGCAGATGATCGCCACGTCTTCTGAGGAACAGGCAGCCGTAAGCGACGAAATGAACAGCAGCATTATGCAAATTGTCGATATTTCTCGCGACACTTCAAGTCGCATGAGGTCGACGTCAAGCAAGTGCCAAGCTGCACTCGAGGCAAACGCTGAACTTGGTAGTATCGTCGGTCGCTTTAAAGTTTAAGCGTGGGAACAGGCCGCAATCATCAGGTTGCGGCCTCTTGTGAGAACACAACGCGCAGGCTAACGGTAATAACGCCTCACCAATTCCGAGGCAGGTGCCCCCATCGCATAGGCGGCCCGCAAACGCCACATCAACATAATCGTTGGCCATACGCCTTCTTTTTGCCATTTGCGAGCCGACGTAACCAGCTTGGGGCGCCGCACACAAACTGGACGCGCTAAACGTTTGAGTCGCTTGCTAATTTCGATATCTTCCATTAACGGCTGGTCGGGAAATCCACCCAGCGCAGCAAATACGTCCCTACGAACAAAAATCCCCTGATCTCCCGTTGCGATGCCAGACAGACGAGAACGAAGATTGATCATGCCAGTTATTACGCGAAACATGATTCCCCGGGCGTCCAGTTGCACATCGAAGCGTCCCCAGATCTGCTCCTCTTTCAAACCCGAAAAGACTTTAGCGATATTATTGGGCACAGATGTATCCGCATGTAAGAAGAGCAACCAGTGACCTTGTGCAAGCTGAGCACCTGCATTCATCTGCCGCGCTCTTCCTTTTGGACTTCGCCGGAGGATGACTGTTTGACTTACACTATTTTGAAAGCGCTCAACACGTTCTGGCGTTTCGTCATTCGAACCACCATCGACGACAATGATTTCGCTCTCGTCAGGGAAAGCTGCGCAAAGCCCATGCAACACCTGAATTACATGGTCAGCTTCATTCAGCACCGGTAATATGATGGAAATCTGCATCGGGCTATAAGGCGCCCCCACAGCTACTGCCCTGTCCTGCCGTGCAACCATAGCAGTGGTCGGCAACAAATATGGGACGTCCCTCCAGATTCTGCTGTAATAGTTCGGATAAATGAAGGTGACTGGCGTCGCTGGCAATCACATTGGTTACTGCGTGTAATCGCTCCATGGGCAAGTCCAGCATTTGATTAAAGTCACAGTCGTATACGTAACCTTGCCAATCAATGCTAATCAGACTGCGACACATTACCTGCTTCAGATTTGCCGCGCTGTAGGCATTCTTGAGAAGAACCATATATTCTTCAAACTGTCCCTTAGAAAGGAGCACGCTTCCAAATCGGCTAATCGGCATGTTCGCAATCGTAAACAGGCTATCAAAGTGAATATCAAAGTGATCAGCCAGTTCACGCTTGTAGTCTTCTTGGAGTTTTTCTTGCGGCGGCGGTAAAAAAGGGCCGCCAGGGTTATACACGAGACTCAAGGGCTTATCGGCATTGCCCAGACCATAACCAAGCCGATTCAGCAATTTGAGCGCTTCAATACTGTCATCAAACACACCTTTACCGCGCTGTGCATCGACGTTATCAGCGGTGTAACAAGGCAAGGACGCTACGATTTCTACCTGATGATCAGCCAAGAACTCCGCCATATCCTCAAAACCGTGCTCGAGCAATATGGTGAGATTACATCGATCCATCACATGCACACCACGCTTTCGGCATTCTTTGACCAGCTTTTTAAAGTGAGGATTCATCTCAGGAGCACCACCCGTCAGATCAATGGTCTGAATATCGTGGCGATCAACAAACGCCAGCACAAGCTCCAGCGTCTCCTCGGTTAACTGTTCCGTGCGCCGCGGGCCCGCGTTTACGTGGCAATGCGTGCAACTGAGGTTGCAGCGATAGCCCAAATTCAATTGCAGTGTCTCTAGTTTACCGCGCTTAAGCTGCGGAAAATCTGTATTAAGCAAGAGAGGTCGTGTATCTAGCATGTAAATCCTTTGGGTTATGCGCAGTATCTGGACGTGTCAGACAGTTGTTTTGGACAGAGGTTCCACAATAGTTGTGCAGCCGACGCTTTGCTCAACTATATTCAATCATAACCACTTCTTACGCTTGTGCGAACCGGAGGCGCCACGTGCAGCTATCCAACATTAGTCAAACATGCCTATTTTTGTGCTGTGCGCTTTTTTTGCATGGCGCAGTGGCGAAAGAAAATAAGCTGAATTATCTCGTTATAAACGAACTCTCCGTCCCCTTTCAGCTGGTCGAGGGCGATAAGAGCAGCGGAGGTCTGGTCACCGAGATCGTCGAGGAAGCGGCAAAACGCGCCGACTACAAACTCAATTACATCGTGGGTTCTAATGATCGAGTCGAAACCATTATTCAATATGGTCTACAACAACCCTGGATTGGCTACACCGCCAAGGTATGGAAGAGTTTGCGTGACTATATGCGCTATTTGGAAGTACCTTTGTTCGAAGTGTCGCACAGCTTGCTAACCTGCGACTCCCAAATAACTGCGGTGCCGGGCGTAACCCACCTGAGAGGTAAACATCTTGCCATTCTAAAAAGCTTTGACTACCCGGAACTAACGCCTCTGGCACGCAACGGTGAACTTTCGCTCACTAATGTACGCAGCTATAGGCAAGGCTTTGATTTGCTCAGACATCTTCGTGTTAATGGCTTTGTGGAAATGGATCTTCGACTCAAATACAATCTTGGCACGCTAGCAGCCAAAGACGACTGTATGCGTTTTATCGATCTCAAGCATGTCATACCCACATTTCATATTTATCTGGCAGTAAGCCGGGATCTCGATGAGAACACCGTACGAAAACTGGAAAAAACATTAGAAGGTATGCGGCAGGATGACACCATCAAAGACATCGTAAAGCGCTACAATCAATACTAACCGCTCAAAGCAGATTGATCGACTTATGGACAAGCTTTGGTTATAGTCTTGCCAAATTAAAACATAATACCCGAGTAGCTGAGAGACAATATGCTGAAATTGACAACAAGATTGTTATGCACGTTCAGCCTGTTGTTCACCCTCCCTTTACTGGCTCATGAGCACCAATTGCACTATCTCATCGTAAATAAACTCAGTGCACCATTTCAGCTGGTTGATCAGGAACAATCCAACGGCGGGATTATCACGCGTATTATCGAAGAGAGCACCTCAGTAACTGATAAAGAGCTGGTGCAGATTGTGAGTACTCGCCATCGTAACAAGGTACTCAAAAAAACTCTCGAGACTCCCTGGATTACCTACTCGGCCAAAGTATGGCAGCCCAATCTCGATGACGCCCGCTTTATTGATGTTCCACTATTTGATGTAAGACACAGCGCCTTGACCTGTGTACCCGATTTTCGTGCCGCGCCCACCTCACAATCCTTGCAGCGGCGCAATCTCGCTATTTTGGAGAACTTCGATTACCCCGACCTTGAGCCACTTGCCGAACAGGGCCTGATTACCCTCACCGAAGTGAGCAACTACGAACAGGGATTTATGATGGTAAAACATGGTCGGGTCGATGGCTTTGTCGAAATGACCATGCGCCTTGATTACAATCTCAGACAGATACAGGACGGGAACACCCCCAGCTGTTAT
>JBFHVM010000079.1:0-11274 GCA_041589495.1 Oleiphilaceae bacterium
CATCAGATCCATGGGGTCGGCCATACCAATCAGCAGTTCACCCTGCTGCTCGTCCAGCACGATTGCGCGGAAGCGTCGCGCGTGAGTCTCGGGCAGTTTTTTGATCAATTCCTGATTGAACTGATAGTGGCGCAGTTGTACAAAAGGAATTTCGAGCTGTCGGGACAACAGGTTGAGCAAGCCGTCTTCATCGACATAGCCCAAATCGGTGAGCGTGCGACCCAGCTTGCGGCCGGTCTTTTTTTGCTCACCAAGCGCGGTCATTAGCTGCTCTTCGGTAATCATGCCGTGTTGAATCAGCAAGTCACCTATGCGTATTTTCTTCTTCGGTTCGCTCATCGTCTCTCTCGATCCTATGGCCTTCAGGGATTCAGTAAGGCCACACGTTGTTCTGCAAATTGCATCAGTTGCGGGTTCAGGCCCGGCAACTGCAGCGCGCGCAAATAGGCGGTACGCGCGCTGTCATATTGAGTTTGTGCATCCAGGGCGATGGCCAGCCCGGCCCACCAATCTGCCACATCGGCATCGTAAGCCACCAAGTCACCATAGATTTTTGATGCCTGCACGGGATAACCCATTTGCTGATAATAGGAAGCCAGTAATGCGTAATAATCCGGGTATGCAGAAATCAACGGAAGCTTTTTTCGCAGCGCATGGAGGGCGAGATCCATTTGCCCCCGCTGGGCATACCAGCGCGCTTTCAACTGACGCAAATCGGCGTTGTTATCCGTATTCGCGCTGAGCAAGAGATCTCCGGCTTCGGCAAAACGCCCTCGTTGCATCAATTGGCCGGCCAGCAGCGCACGACTTAGTTCATCAACATCGTGCATGGCCAGATAATCGTAAAGCTGCCGAAAAGCTTTTTCTTCCTGACCCTGCATAAACAGCTTACGCGCCGTGTTGGCATTTTCCTGATCTCTCGCCTGAGGGCTCAAAGTGAGGGCTTTTACTGCAGGTTCTTGTCTGGACTCATTGCCGATGGACACTGGTTCGTTATTGCGCGGCACGGATTCTTGCTTGGGTTCGACAGGCTGCGGCTCCAATGTCTGCGTTTTTGCTGTCTTGGTAACCTTATCCACTTGAATCCTGGGCTGCGGTTGCTCGGATATTTCGGCACCAGCACTGACTTTCTGTTCTACCTTGGTCGCTTCATCGATCTGCTTGTCTACCATAACGGTACTTTGCTCGGGCTCAACAACTGCAGCCTGCACAGTGACAGTTTGCGTCAAGGGCTCTTTATGCTCAATGGCAGTAGCGGCCTCGATGGGTTGAGGCGGCAAGACCATTGTCGTGCTTACCTGACTCTCTTTTCGCACGTTATCGTTCGCACTGGCAATCGTTTTATCTTCTTTATTGGCGACATACCAATAAGCAGCGACCAGCAACGCGACGACCAATGCGATGACCACCGTTGGCACCCAGGGAAAACGCCATGCTGACGCAGGTTCTACGATATCCCCTACCGAACCGGCAACCGCCGCTGCGCGTTCTGGCGCTTTCCGGGCATCGAGATCGCGCAGCATGTCGTTGATAACGCTCACCACAGCCCTCCTTGATTCACCAGAGGCAAGTAATCACAACAGGCTAACACGGCAACAGAAGGCCATGGCAACCAGCCTCGTGTTTTACGCGTGACACTCTCGGTATCGGCAATCGCCAGTTTCATGTGCTTGGCAGAGACCACTTTGAGTCCTTGGCCATAGGCCAGCATGAGCGCTTTGTGGCACAGGATATTCACTAATCTGGGCACCCCCCGCGATGCCTTGGTGAGCAGGGTAATGGCTCGCGCCTCGAACAGGCGCCCCCCCTCATAACCGGCCTGTAGCATGCGATGCGAAATGTAATGTTCGATATCCCGCCGACTCAGTGCCTCAATACGGTGCTGAAAGGTGATACGCTGGCGCAGCTGTCTGAGATGTTTTTGATCGAGCATGCGTTCGAGTTCGGGCTGCCCGAACAGTACCACCTGCAGCAACTTACTGGATTCGGTTTCGAGATTGGTAAGCAGCCGCAATGCCTCAATGGTTTCATCAGGCATGGCCTGCGCTTCATCGATAATCAACACCACCTGTTTACCTTCATTGGCTAAGCGAATCAGGCTGTCATTGATCCGCTGCAAAGCCAGCACATGTTTTTCGGTGGTCACATCCTGATTCAAATAGCCATCAATCTGGCTGAAGATCGGGTTATTGTTACGCGGTAGCTGGGCGCCAAGTTCATCGGCCAGCAGGCAATACAGGGTTTCGGCCGAGAAATGCGGGTTGGGCACGTAGGCGGTGACATAGTCCTCTTCCAAGGCATTCAGCAACTTGCGGCACAATAAGGTTTTTCCGGTGCCGACCTCTCCGGTAATTTTGAGAAAGCCTTCTTTATTGCGCAATGCCACCAACAGCATCTCGAGTCCTTGACGATGCGTCTCGGACTGCAGAAAAAAATGCGTATTGGGCGTCAAAGTGAAAGGCGCTTCTCTTAATCCAAAGTAAGCCTCATACATGGCTAGGGCCTATGGATAAAACTGTGTCTCTGGTGGACTGGCCAGGACCTCACGCATGTTGCCAAAGCGCTCGCGACTGGATCGTAGATCGGCTTTGATGACTCCATCATCGGTCAGTGTAGGACGCAACAGAATCACCAGCTCGGTTTTCTCATTAGACTTGGATTTCTGCTTGAACAGCTCGCCAATCAGAGGCAGATCACCAAAAAATGGTACCGAAGAATTCTGATCCTGGTTACGCGTTTGAATCAAACCACCAATCACTACGATTTGCCCATTCTCAGCCGTAATGACACTATCAGACTCTCGGATGGTTGAGAGTGCCAGGGGCAGATCAATTTCACGCCCCCCCACCACGATCAATTTTTGCTGGTCATCCACCTTGCTGATCGTGGGGTGCACATGCAGGATAATTTTGCCTTCTTCGCTGATTTGCGGCGTCACGTCCAGCGCGATGCCAGAGAAGAAAGGCGTGAGTTCAATATCGGTCGATGAGGAATCGGTATCGTTATCTGATTCAAAGTCGATGTCGGTAACGAAGTATTCGTCGGAACCCACCTTAATGACCGCCTTCTGATTGTTCACCGTCGCGATGCGAGGGCTGGACAGCACCTGTACGTTACCCTGCGTGCCCAACAGCTGAATCGCCGTGTTGAAGTTACCTAGTGTCATGGTCGAAGCAAACACGCCTCCCACGTCGCCCGCCGATACATTGCGAGCGGTTTGCGCAAGATCTATGGTGCGACGTGGCACACCATCACGGAACTGGCCGGCTTCGGCAAAGCTCCAATCAATACCCTGTTGATAGCCTTCACTCAATTCCACTTCGAGAATCTTGGCTTCGAGAATCACTTGGCGCTGCATAATCAGTTCAGCGCTTTCGAGGTAAGCGGCAACAGCAGCCAGCTCTTCGGCACTGGCTCTGACTACTGCCACACCTGCCGCTGGGGTCAGTACTACTGAGCGCCCCTCTTCCTTCCCCACAATTAATTGCAGCGCCTGCTCCAGGTTCTGCCAGAAATTGCTCTCGGTGGCGGTATTGATTTTGGTGCCGGTACCACTGCTACGCGCTGCACTGCCTCCGCTTTCTCCACTACCACCACTGCCCGAATTAAAGGTAATCTGGCCGGAAGCAACGCGCGTTTCGGAATCGCCCTTACGGACGACATTTAGATAATTGATAGCAAAAATACGGGTACGCAGACCCGTAGGAAAAACCTTAATCAGGCGGCCACTTTCCTGATATTCGTAGCCATAGATATCCTGCGCCACCTCGAGCACTTCACTGACGGTGACATCACGTAACGATAGACTGATCGAACCGGTCACATCGGGATGGACGACGATATTGCGTGAGGTGCCATCAACCAATCCCGCAAAAAAGTCACGGGCAGGAACATCAGACACAGCAATGTCGAAACGGGGTTCTCTTTGAATTTGACGCACCGGCACGGTTAACTGCGGGGTCAGCGCAGCCATGACATCCGGACTGACAGCGGGAGGCTGCGGCACAGGCATCAGTGCGGCATCCAGCTCGGCATTGATCTGATCGATACCACTTACTTCGTTGGCTGTGGGAGATTCCATCAGAGCATTTTTGTGCGCACAGGCACTCATCAACGCGGCGCCAACGGCCAGAAGAACTGCTTGTCTGGTTTTACTAACCATGTTCGTACTCTTTTTTGTATGACCCCGACGAGGCTATTACGCCTCGTCCGTTTTATTTCCTGATTTTTAAACCGCTGCTTCGATTAACGCGCAAAGTGCGTCGCTCACCGTCTACCAACAGACTGACGGCACCCTCACTGATGGCTAGTACCTTCGCGCCCGAAACAAAATCTCCCACAGAGACTTTCTGACCATTGATCATCGCCAGTTTGCGCCCATCGGCATTTAGTATGTAGTTGAGTTTAAAGTTTTTGGCGACCGCTTTGACACGGCGCTTTGCCTGCCAGTCCGCTGGTTTTGTAGGATCCTGCAGCTGCTCGCCATTCTCCAAAGTAAAAGTGCTTTTGGCTTGTATCGGCACGCTGAGCGCAAACAATAGACTCAAAATTCCCAATTGTTTAAACACCAATCCAATCCTCGTCAAGACTCAGGGTGCTGATCTGCAAGGTCACCTTGGCTTTTGGGTACGCGGTCACTTTGTAGTCCAATAAGCGCCAGTAAAAACCCTGGGTTGCTTCGAGCTTTTGCAAAAACTCCAGCGTCTGAAAAAACTCTCCCGCCAGCACCAGCTCAAAGCCATGGGCAAAAATCACCGCCTGTTCCGCAGGGCTCGATTTGCTGCCGCCCAACGCTTTTTTGATATCCAGAGGCTCAACCGGTAAATTGCGTGCGCTGACCAAGTGAAGCCCCTTGTAATCGGACAGTACCGTTCGGAGCACATTCGCCATTTCATCGGGCGCGATCAAGCTGCTCAAACGGGCTTCAATTTCCTGCTTGAGCGTCGCCATTTCTTGCTGCAAACGTTGTTGCTCCTCTCTGAGAGGTGCATTGGGATCATTGGCCAGTTGTGCCGTCAGCTCAACCAGGCGATTGGCATCGTCGGCCACCTGAACATTCAGGCTTTGCAAATCCCGCGTTATTTTGTCACGCTCCTTTTCATAAGGCGTATAGCTGAACTGCGCCCAGACAACCAGAACCAGGACCACACCGGTACCCGCCAGAATTGCGCGCTCTCGCAAGGTTAAATCCGCGGTTTTTTCGCGCAGCTCGTGCCACTTATCGAGTTTCATTGCACACCCTCCTGCACTTCAGACATCGAGGCCGCTCCCCTATCGGTACTTACCAGCAAGCTCTCTTCAGTCTGGTCATCCAGGGCCCGCAAACGGAAGCGCAATTGAGAAGGGTTATCTTCGTTTTCTTCGAGGCTGAACAGGCCAAAGGTGCGGCCCACAAAACTGGACTCCTGACGTAAATTCTGCAGATACTCCGGTACTGCATCAGCGCGGTTAGTGGCCCCTTCGAGAACCATATTGCTGCCGGCAGACCCCAATGAAATCCGGGTAAGCCAGAGTGAATCGACACGCTGGCGAGCCAGTGCAATCAGCGTCCCCGAGAACCCGGCATCGTCTTTCACGACAACCGTATCCAGCACATCGATCATTTGGCGGCGGGCATTCAGCTGCTGCGCCAGGCGGCCATTAGCCAACACCAGCGATTCATCACGAACCAGTGTTGCCGCCTTCGCTTCCATTGCCGCGATACGTTCTCGCATGGTTTCGGCCTTGGCACGCTGTTCTGACCGTTCAGCCTTCAGACTTTCAAGAGAGTAGGATAGAGCGACGCTTAGCAATGCAACCAGGGCTATTGTTGCAAAGGTGATCAGAAGAATCTGCTCGAGCGGCAATTTGACTTTGCGTGGCTGGAACTCTTCGGTGTATAAATTGACTTGCTGCATTATTGGCCCGTCTCCCGCAAAGCGGCACCGGCGGCTACCAGACACTGAATTTCGTTAATGCCGCCAGCCTGCTCCTGAGCAAAACAGCTCGTCCAGTCCAGTGGCGTTACGCGCGCGGCGATGGCCCCGCCAAGCATGTTAGCCAACGGGATGGTTGGGTCGGGACCGGCCAGAAACAGTTCCTGCGGCGGAACCTGCGCCATCTGACTTTCAAAGTAGTCGAAAGAGCGCTGAATTTCCAAGGATAACTGTTGCATTACCGAGTCTTGCTGAGCGGGTTCGTTAAGGGCCTGCAGGGAAAAGTCGAAGTGTCGCGCCAGATACAACATACCGGCCTTCACTAGCACCATCACCCCCATCCCGTTGCGCAAATACAACAATGCGGTCGGGCGTTCCTCACGATCAGGGATACGTGCACAAATGTTACGCACTGCAAGATCCGCTACGTCAATTGATTGCAGGGACAAATCGCTCTCTTTGAGTAAATCAACATAGCCCTGTATCAAAGCCCGTCGGGCAACAACAACACTCACTTGCGCTGGGCGTCCGCGCAATGCATCTTCAGGAAAGGCGTAGGCATCGGTGACTGCATTTTCGAGGTCAAAGTCGAGCATGTCTTTGACCTTCCAACGGATGGCATCTGCGATTTCGTCTTCATCGACATTGGGCTTTTCGACGGGGTAGGTCTGATATTGTTCCGGCGGCAACACAAGATGACAGCCTGCGCCCTCCGCGTTTAGATTAGCGACCAACTCGGATAAACGTGAAGCGCGCTCTGCAGCTGAACAACCTACATATTCGCATGCGCTGATGAGGGGCCCGGGCTCACCATCGTTTTTACCGGCCAGCGCCATTGCGATGCCATCCGCTCTAATTTCAAGCCCTACATGCATGGCAGGGGATTTCGACTTTGACCAGAACAAGAATGCAGGCCTCATTATTAGCGTAATTTGTTAAACCCAGATTTTAGAATAGTTCACTAAGTTACTGTTTGCAAAAACAATGCCTGCATAAGTTATTTGTATTATCTTAGGGGTTTCAGGCACAAAAAAGACCGCATCATGGCGGCCTTTTTGTTTCGTTCAGTAGTATTAGAACGGAATGTCATCGTCGAAGTCATCAACAGGTCCCTGAGGCATGGGAGGAGCACTGGCTGCTTGGGGCGCACCACCATATGCAGCTTGCTGCGGTGCTTGTTGAGGTGCCTGTTGCGGAGCCTGATTATAACCACCTTGCGCTGGCGCCTGCTGGCCATAACCCTGTTGACCATTGGGCTGATCATAGCCGCCTCGCGAATCCAGCATTTGCATTTCGTTGGCTACGATCTCTGTCGTGTAACGATCCTGACCACTTTGATCCTGCCACTTGCGCGTTTGCAAGCGACCTTCCAGGTAAACCTTCGAGCCCTTTTTCAGGTATTCCTTGGCAATTTCCGCCAGACGGTTAAACAGCACCACGCGATGCCACTCTGTGCGCGGCACCATTTGCCCGGTCTGCTTATCTTTATAGCTCTCATCTGTTGCGATGCTTAGATTGGTCACCGCACTACCTTGCGGTGTAAAGCGCGTATCCGGATCTGATCCCAGATTGCCGATGAGAATGACTTTATTGATACCTCTGGCCATATTGCTCCCCTTTTTTGTTGTTTGGCTCGTCCGTAAGCGCTCTTGAAATGCGTTTTTCAGCCTCTTGCAAGGCCGCTGTTAATTGCGGAATTGTCGCACGTCACCGCCCCGCTTGTCATGCCGCTTCTGACATTTTGGCGACTTTATCGAAAGGGTTTGAGAGCATCGTTTAATCCCTCATCATCAAAATCGGTGAGCGACACTTTGAGATGCACAACGCCTTCGTCAGCAAGGATAACCACCTCTTCCATGCCCCGCAGCCGGAGCAGCCGTTCGCGCAGTATAAGAACGTTTCTGTCATCCAGCGGACGCACACTCTGAGTGACACCACGCGCCTCTGGATTGCGCATGCCCAAGGCGATTAACACCCAGAACATGACAATACCCGCCACCATGACATAAACACCGGACAAACCGAATTCTGACAGACACCAGCCTCCGGCAACGCCTCCCACAAAAGCTCCCATAAACTGGGCCGTCGAGTAGACCCCCATGGCTGTGCCGCGATTGCCGGCAGGCGCCACTTTACTGACCATCGACGGCAGACTGGCCTCAAGAAAGTTAAACGCCATAAAGAAAGCAAACAGACTGATCCATACCGCCCACACCTGATGATGACTGGAACTTACCGATGCCGACGCTACCGCCAGTAAAAACAAAGCACCTAAAAAGACCTGCTTCATGAGACGTTTCTTTTCGGCGATGATGATGAAAGGCACCATGGCAAAAAAAGATAACACCATAACCGAAAGATAAAACCACCAGTGGGAAGTCTCCTCCAAACCAGCGACCTGCACCAGAGAAATGGGCACGGCAACAAACATGGCGGTCAAAGCCAGATGCAAACAAAAAATACCCACGTCAAGGCGTAACAGCTCGCTCTGCCTCAGCACGTCACCCAACTGCTCGCCAAACAGTCGCGTATCGCGACTGCGCGTGAGGCGCTCTGGCTCCGGAACTGCCCACAATACCCAGATCAGCCCCACAAAAGCCATCACGGCAGTAAACCAGAAAATACCGGACAAACCGCCAATACGCCCCAGCAAGGGCCCTAGAATGAGCGCTAAAGCAAAGGAAACACCAATGGACATTCCCACCAGAGCCATCGCCTTGGTGCGACTCTCTTCACTGGTCAAATCGCTCAACAAGGCCATGAGCACACTGGCAATGGCCCCTGCTCCCTGGAGAAAGCGCCCCAGAATGACGCCGTATATCGATTCCGAAACAGCCGCAATGACACTGCCCAGCGCAAAGATCAATAAACCAATACAGATCAGCGGCTTACGACCAAAACGGTCAGAAAGCGAACCAAACGGTATCTGCAGGACCGCCTGACTAAGTCCGTACGCACCAATTGCAATTCCCAGCAGTTCGCTGGTGGCGCCTTCGAGATCCTGCCCGTACAGTACGAAAACAGGCAACACCATAAATAAACCCAGCATGCGCATGGCATAGAGCATGGCCAGAGACAGAACTGATTTTTTTTCACTCGGCGTCATGGTTACTTCGGGAGCTATAAAAGCGCGCTATTCTAGCAGTTTTCGCTGCGTACACTAGCCTGCACAATGAATGATTGCCCGAGGATGATCCGTTTTAACCTTTCGCTACGTAGATTCCGTGTTTTTACTTGCCGGCAACGCGTTATAATGCCGGGTTTGATTTTTAGCTTTGAGCAAACATATGGCAGCTATTCAGGTACGCGGAGCACGCACCCACAACCTAAAAAACATCGACCTAGACATCCCTCGTGACAAGCTGGTGGTAATTACGGGCCTGTCAGGTTCCGGCAAGTCATCGCTCGCCTTCGACACACTCTATGCCGAAGGGCAACGCCGATATGTCGAATCGCTGTCTACCTATGCGCGCCAATTTTTATCGATGATGGACAAGCCCGATGTGGACCATATCGAAGGCCTGTCACCCGCTATCTCGATTGAACAAAAATCCACGTCACACAACCCCCGCTCCACCGTTGGTACCATTACCGAAGTCTATGATTATTTGCGCCTGCTTTTTGCCCGTGCAGGAGAACCTCGCTGCCCTACCCACGATGCCCCCCTGGCAGCACAAACCGTCAGCCAGATGGTGGACCAGGTAATGACGCAACCCGAAGGCAGCAAGCTGATGATGCTGGCCCCGGTTGTTCAAAACCGCAAAGGTGAACATTTGCATGTGTTTCAGGAGTTACGTACTCAGGGCTTTATACGGGCCCGAATAGATGGCTTGGTTGTTGATCTCGACGATGCCCCGCAACTCGATAAAAACAAAAAACACACGATTGAAGTAGTCGTTGACAGATTTAAAGTAAGGGACGATATCCAGCAGCGCATAGCCGAATCCTTTGAAACCTGCCTGGATCTGACCGATGGCCTGGCGCTCATCGCTCCAATGGATAACGACAGCGAGCTGGAGGAACAAATTTTCTCCTCTCGCTTTGCCTGTCCTCATTGTGGTTATGCCATTAGCGAGTTAGAACCACGCATGTTCTCGTTCAACAACCCCTCTGGCGCCTGCCCCACCTGTGACGGCCTTGGCGTGAAACAGTTTTTTGACCCTGAACGGATTATTCAGAACCCCACGCTCAACCTGGCGGAGGGCGCGATCAAAGGCTGGGATCGTCGCACGGTATATTACTTTCAGTTGCTATGCAGCGTTGCCAATCACTACGGGATTGATATCGATACACCCTTCGAATCCTTGCCAGACGATTTCAAACAGATCTTACTTTACGGCAGTGGGAAAGAAGAAATTGCGTTCAACTATGTGAATTCCCGGGGCGACACCGTGCAGCGCATGCACAGCTTTGAGGGTGTAGTACCCAATATGGAACGCCGCTATCGTGAGACCGAGTCACAGATGGTTCGCGAGGATCTAGCCTCCTATCTCAATAATAGAGCATGCCCCAGCTGCAAAGGCTCGCGCCTTAAGGAAGCTTCTCGCCACGTATTTATAGCGAGCGAAACACTCCCTGATATTACCCACATGCCCGTCGGTGAGGCACTCCGCTATTTTGACGCCCTGGTATTAACAGGCCAGCGCGCCGAAATCGCTGACAAGGTGCTAAAGGAAATCCGCTTACGCCTGGAGTTTCTGGTCAATGTTGGGCTCGATTACCTCACACTTGAACGCTCCGCCGATACATTATCGGGCGGCGAAGCACAGCGTATTCGTTTGGCCAGTCAGATCGGTGCCGGCCTAGTGGGCGTAATGTACATCCTCGATGAACCATCGATTGGCTTGCACCAGCGTGACAATGATCGCTTGCTCAAAACGCTTACGCATCTCCGTGATCTGGGCAATACCGTCATTGTGGTAGAGCACGATGAGGACGCCATTCGTCTCGCGGACCATATCATCGATATCGGTCCTGGTGCTGGCGTGCATGGCGGCGAAATTATCGCGCAGGGAAAAGCCGACGACATCATGGCGCAGGAGGAGTCGTTAACCGGCCAGTATCTGTCTGGCGCACGCGAAATTGCGATTCCTGCCGAGCGCCATACACCAACGGACGATAAAACACTGACTTTGACAGGGGCTCGAGGCAATAACTTACAGGATGTGACCCTGAATATCCCCGTCGGATTGTTCACCTGTATCACGGGTGTGTCAGGCTCAGGCAAGTCCACGCTAATCAACTCGACGCTTTATCCACTTGCCGCGACCGAGCTCAATAAAGCCACCACGCTGAACGCCGAAGAGCATGCATCCATTGACGGACTCGATCATTTCGACAAGGTAATCGACATTGACCA
>JBFHVM010000080.1:0-11212 GCA_041589495.1 Oleiphilaceae bacterium
CCTGCCCGGCATGGCGCCCGGGCTGATACCAATTTTCCACCATGGCAAACGCATCACTGAAGCTGAAAAACGGATCGAGCGAATCGATGATGACTACATCGAGATCCAAAAACAACACTTTGCCCTGCATGTTTGCCAGCCCCTCTCGAAACAGGGCCAACTTGCGCCAGGCAGAACAAAAGCGCCCATATTCCCACGGCGGTTCCGGAAATTCCGGCAAAGGTTGCGACTCGATGTCCGACTGAAATCCTTGGTCATCGTCGGTAAAACAAATAAATCGAAAAGGCAGGGTAAGATGGCGCGACACCATGTTGTACAGATTGTTCACGTAGCGTGCGTCGTACAGGGAACCCCATTTAAGACACACCACATTCACCAGCTCAGCCATAGGTTCCTTTACTGCCAATGCGGTAATCTTTAAAACGCTTGTACTCCCACTGATATTGCTCAGGACGATCTCTAACACAGGCCTCGATGGAGCGATTGAGCGCCGCTACAGAAAGTTCGAGATCCTCGCTGTAAATATCCGGGTCAACTGGGCGAAAAACCAGCTCAAACCCTTCACCGTCCGGCAGGCGCATGGCACAAAGGGACACGACACCACAGCTGGTTTTGTGAATAAGGCGCGACACCAGTTTAATGGTGTTTGCTGGCACTCCCATGAACGGAGCAAACAGCCCGCCCGAACCGCCTGGCACCTGATCCGGTAAAATGCCCACCATGCCCTTTTCATTCAAAATGGAAAACAAGCGGATCACTCCCCGCTTATTGGTAGGCACCAGTTCCGAACCATGGCGACCACGCACCGCCGACATGTAATCTTCGAGAGGCTTGAGTTTGGGCGGCTTATACAGGGCTGCCATGGGCCTTAACGTTGAGAGATACAGGCCCACCAATTCCCAATTACCATGATGCGGTGCCAGTACAATAATACCCTTACCACTGGCAGCAATGGCATCGAAATGTTCCTTCCCTTTCACCGACTTAATCAGCCCCAGGGTTTTGTCGGTTGGCCACTCCCACATAATGCCAAATTCGGCGAACAGCTTACCGGTCTCACTCAGACTCGATTTGATCATGGCCTGCTGTTGTTCGACCGTCAGATCGGGATAACACAGTTCAATATTCGTTCGCGTAACACGCACCAGCGACGAGTCTCCCCACCACAGAAGGCGGCCGATAAAACGCCCCAGACGCTGGGCCTGTGCTAAGCTGAGAGACGCGAGTATTTTGAGAATGGTAACAACCACTCTCGCTTTAAACTTATCCATGAATTCCAAGAATCAATCGTGAGAGGCGAAGTGTAGTGGATCTCCGCGCCGAAAGCAGCATCGTCTGCCACTTTGCCATGGCTTTTCACTGTTCAGGCAGTGGCAAGCGATGAGCAAAACAATAAAACTGGCCCTACTTTTTGCTTCTTCCGGCGAGCAAGTGGGCGGCCTTGAGCAGCAGGTGATTCTGCAAGCCAATACACTGGCTGAAAGAAGCGGCTTTGCAGTGACGGTTTTCGGGGCGCCGGCATATCGCCCGCACTTCACTCAGCGGGTTCACTATGTGGATCTGCCGCTGCAGTTAAGCCGAAACCACCCGTCTCTGCTGATGAAGCTCTACAAGCAACTGAAGCTGGCACAACCCGACATTGTGCATTCACATGGTCATAAGGCCGCTTCTTTGTTGAACCGTCTGCGTCGCTTTTTGCCCGCTTGGCGCTGGGTTGCCACCGCTCATGGCACAAAAAAACAAAATAAAATGCTGCGTCATGCCCACCACATTATTGCCGTGAGTCAGGGCGTACAACAGGCCATTGCGCCGCTACCCTGCGATGTCATGTACAACGCCGTGCCCCCCTACGAAGACGTGCAACAAAACAAAGCAGAGCTGTGTGCCGAATGGCAACTGGATCCGACCTTCCCCTTACTGATTGCTGTGGGACGCCTGGCCAAGGTAAAAGCCTACGACAGACTCATGCAAGCCGTGCGCGAACTCCAGGTAAATTTACTCATTTACGGTGATGGGCCGGAACGCGACTATCTCGCGCTCAGGCAGACTGAACGCATACGGCTGGCAGGCCACGACCATCAGGTGCGTCAACGCTACTCCGCTGCCGATGCATTAGTGATCTGCTCTGAACGCGAGGGCCACAGCCTGAGTATGATAGAAGCCCTGCAAGCCAACTGCCCGGTATTTTCTACACCGGTTTCCGGTGCCCGCGACTGGTTACCCGAAAGCTGCATCCTCCTCGCCATCGAGGACCACACACTGGCCCAGGACATAGAGGACAAGCTGCAAAGACTGGACGCCATTACCCAAGAGTTAAGTCCCTTTTTTGAACGGGCACGCCTTGAACTTTCTCCCGAAAAACTTGCCGACAAGCTACAGAGCACCTACCATGCCGTGCTCGTTCAAACCGATCTGCATACACCAAATCAAGCATGACTCACAAAGCACTGTTTCTCGACCGCGACGGCATCATCAACGTCAATCACGGCTATGTGCACACACCAGAGCAATTTGAATGGGTCGACGGCATCATTGACCTGTGTCATGCCGCGCAGACCAACAACTATCGCCTGATCATCGTGACCAATCAGTCGGGCATTGCGCGCGGCTACTACAGCCGTGAGCAGTACCGCCACTTTGCTCGCTGGATTGAACACCAGTTGTGGCAGCATGGCATCCGCATCTCTCACACTTACCACTGCCCGCATCATCCTCGCAGTGGAACCGCCTACTGCCAGCCCTGCACCTGCCGCAAACCACGCCCTGGTATGCTGATCAAGGCCGCACGCCACTGGAACCTCGATTTAAGCGAGTCTCTTATGGTGGGCGACAGTCTAAGCGACGTCCAAGTGGCTTTGCGTGCCGGAGTCAAACATGGCATTCTGTTCCGATCTGAACAACGGCTTGCGCACCCAATTCTCTACCGCGACCGTCAAAAACCGTATTACCACTGCTCACAACTCAGTGCCATCAGCCAGCTGTTGTGAGCCAGCATTGAGAACATTGCGACTATGAAACAGCGAATCAGCGCCCATATTCAGCGCAGCATTGACGCCAAAAATACGATTCTCAACGACGAAGCATTTATTGCTCATCTCGAAGAAGCCGCCAAACTGTGTGCCAAGGCCCTGCAAAACGGTAAGAAAATCCTCTTTGCCGGCAACGGTGGCAGCGCTTCGGACGCGCAACACCTTGCCGCCGAGCTGGTTGGCCGCTACAAGCATGACCGCCCCTCGCTGGCGGCCATTGCTCTAACCACTGACACCTCTGCCTTAACTGCCATCGGGAACGATTACGGTTACGATGAGGTGTTCGCAAGACAGCTGTCTGGTTTAGGTCAGGAAGGGGATATTTTCGTTGCGATATCCACCTCCGGAAACTCCAAAAATGTGCTCAAGGCCTGTGAGGTCGCCAAAACCAAAAACTGCCCGATTATCGGCATGAGCGGCCCCGGCGGGCAGCTCAAAGAAGAAAGCGCCATTTGTTTTGCGGTACCGGCCAAAGAGACAGCGACGATTCAAGAAGCACACATTATGATCGGCCACATTCTCTGCGACCTCATTGAGCAACAGATTTATCCTTGATAACTGAGAGCCCACAATCGATCAAAATCAAGGCCATCATCTGGGATCTCGATGACACCCTGTGGCAAGGTTCTCTGGCTGAAGGTGACACACTTGAGATTGACCGCAAACTCGTAGAATTAATACCCGAGCTGGACCGTTCGGGTATTATCCAGTCGGTGTCTTCCAAGAATCAGGTGCAGGCAGCACAGCGGGAACTCGAAAACCTGGGCATCGCTGATTTTTTTGTTTTTTCACGCATCGACTTCTTACCCAAGGGCCAAAACATCAAGGCGATTATTGCCGACCTGCAGCTACGCGCCGAAAACGTACTGTTCGTGGATGATCACCCCGGCAATCGCGAAGAGGCTCAGTACTACAACTCCGGATTACACGTGGCCGACCCCGCAGATGACGCCTTTTTCGATACCTTAAAGACCTTGATCCAGGTAGATGGCAATCATTCTCGACTGGACTTTTACCGCGTGCTCGAAAACAAACAAAGCGCCCGTACGCACTTCAACGACAACCGTGAATTTCTCAGCGACAGTCGCATCGTCATTAATCTGCTGCGCAATCCAGCCGACATGACCTATCTGGACCGCATCACCGAACTGGCCAACCGCAGTAATCAGCTCAACTTCACCAAGTCTCGCTTTCCCGATACCGAATACATAAGCGAGTACTTTGACGGGGAAGACAGCATGCACCGTCACCACGGTGCCGTGTTTGTACATGACCGTTTTGGCCATTACGGGCTGGTCGGTTTTTATTCCTTTGATGAGCGCAAAGCACAACGCCAGTTAGAGCATTTTTACTTTTCTTGTCGCACCCTGAACATGGGAGTGGAGCAAGCGGTGTATCACCACCTGCGTGACCATTACGCTATCAAGAGTTTTGTACCATTGGCGGAACAAGCCCCACCGCAGCATGAGGTCACCATTTACGAAGGGCTGGACCCCACCACGCAGGCTTATATCGAGAGCAGCCTGGATGAATCGCAGCATTACGCCTCGGCCATAATCGCCGGCTGTAGCAGCGGCATGATTGCCCATTACCTGCCAGAGCACTTGAAACCGGCAAGATTTCTAAACTATCACTTGTCACAGTCGACACTCGAAGCGCAGAATTTCGACCATGTGATTTACAGCCTGTACAGCGATTACATCACCAAAGGCTGGTCGCGCCATAAGTGGTTTTCGTATCGCAAGTTTCGGCAACAACTGGAAAATTTTGTCGCGCGCAACCGAGACAAACGCATCACACTGCTACTGGCTTCCGAGAAGTATCCCATGCCAACCAAGGCCTGGCCAAAGCGCCTCGAAGACGCTCTGCTGCACGGCAGAAGTCTCACGCGAGTTAAACGCTGTAATGCTATCGCCCGCCAATTGGCGCAAGCACATCCGCAAGTGAATACGGTAGAGATGGGGGACTTTGTACGAGATAAGACAGAGCAGGTCGACCCGCGTCACTTTGAGCGTGTCGTATTCCAGCGCATGGCTCAACAACTCACTTAAGGCATGGCCTGAAGGGCAGTTAGCGCCTGCCATACGCGCTCAGGCTCCATCTCTTCCAAACACTTGTAGTGCCCGTAAGGACATTCCCGCTTAAAACACGGGCTGCAGTCGATGGTGGCCTTGATGACTTTGCTGTTGGCACTTAGGGGTGGCGTATAATCCGGCGAGGTCGAGCCAAAAACGGCCGCCAGGGGACGCGCCAGCGCTGCGGCTACGTGCATCAGCCCGGAGTCGTTGGCCACCACTGCCGAAACCAGTGACATTAGCGCAACCGCCTCCTGCAAGGAGGTTTGACCCGCCAGCACCTGCACTTTCTGCCGATCCAGACCACGGGCAATTTCTTCACAGCCAGCCTGATCTTTGGCAGAACCGAATAACCACACCTGGCCACCCAGCTCGATATAACGACGGGCAATCTCGGCATAGTGACGCTCTGGCCACTTTTTGGCGCGACCAAATTCCGCTCCTGGGCAGAGCGCGAGCACCGGCGAAGACGTCGTAAGCTTAAATTTGGCCAATGCCTCCTGAATATGCTCACTGGCTGGTTCGAGACGCGGTTCGGGACAGCTGAACTGATCGGGCGTGGTGCCTTTCGGGTAAGCCAAGCCCACATATTTGTGGACCATCAGCGAGAAGATACTTTTATCGAGCTTGCGAATGTCGTTGATCAGGCCATAGCGGCTTTCGCCCACCCAGGCAGTACGACGGGGAATTTTTGCAAACCAGGGAATGAGTGCCGACTTCCAGGAATTCGGCAACACGATGGCCCACTCATAGCCAACAGAACGCAGGGAGTGCCCAATGCGGCGGCGCTCCCCCAAGCCAAAGACGCCATGCCCAACCGGCATGTCAATGGTGCTACGCACCTCGGGCATGGCTTCGATAATGGGGCGACTCCAGCCCGGTGCCAGTACATCGATCTGACATATGGGGTGTTGCTGACGCAAAGCCTTGAACAGGCTCTGCGCCATGACCATGTCACCGACCCAGGATGGGCCTATGATGAGTATCTGCATCGTCCCTGCCCTGCCAGCTAGATATGGATTAAACCAGCGTCAGCCAGTCAGCATTTTCAGGACGACGGCCTTTCACCGCATCGAAGTACATGGTCTGGAATTTCTCGGTCAAGGGGCCACGTACACCCTGGCCAATCTTGCGGCCATCGAGTTCGCGAATCGGCAGTACTTCGGCAGCAGTACCGGTAAAGAAGGCTTCGTCTGCGACGTAGACTTCGTCACGCGTGATACGTTTTTCCTGGATGCTGACACCCAGCTCTTCAGCGAAAGAGAAAATCGTTTTACGGGTAATACCATCAAGGCAGGAAGTCAGTTCAGGGGTGAACATCTGTCCATCACGAATAATGAAGATATTTTCGCCACTACCCTCGGCCACATAGCCTTCGTTATCCAGCAGCAGGGCTTCTTCACAGCCACTCTCGAGCGCTTCGTTGAGAGCCAGCATGGAGTTGATGTAGTGACCATTGGCCTTGGCCTTACACATACTGATGTTCACGTGATGACGCGTGTACGAAGAAGTGCGTACTTTAATGCCCTGCTCTTTGGCTTCGGGCGACATGTACGAAGGCCACTCCCAGGCAGCTACCATCACATGGGTTTTGAGGCTGTCGGCACGCAGGCCCATGCCCTCAGAGCCCAAAAAGGCCATAGGGCGCAAGTAAGCTTCGTGCAGGTTATTCTCACGAACCACAGCACGCTGCGCTGCATTCAGGGTATCTTTATCAAAAGGCATATCCATGCGCATGATGTGCGCAGAACGGAACAGACGATCAGTATGCTCCTGCAGTTTGAAGATCGCAGTACCTTTGTCACTTTCGTAGGCGCGAACACCTTCAAATACGCCCATGCCGTAGTGCAGGGTGTGGGTCAACACATGCACCTTGGCCTCGCGCCAGGGTACCAACTCACCATCCAACCAGATCAGGCCATCTCTATCAGCCATCGACATTGCTTGCTGCTCCTCAACTGTTCCGTAGGCAAAACACGCCAAAAAATGGCGGGCTATCATATCACCAATCCTGCTGGTCGCCTACGGATCGCCGTGCTCTATTGCTAATTTATTGAACAGCAAATACCGCCTTCCATATGCGCACCACATCGGTGCGAACACTCTCGAAGTCAGCAAGACTCACGTGATAGCTTTTACCGGCCAGCGTTTTGCGATGCATGGCCGAACGGAGGGCGCGGTAAGCATCCATCAGAGGCGCCAGATCAACACCTTCGAAACAGGCCAGCTCAATCAGACTCTCAAGCTGTCGAATGTTGTCCGACCATTTCAATAATTCCGGATAATGGGAGGCATAGGATAACACCCCATATTGCGTGATGAACTCAATATCAATGAGCCCTCCTTCGCCCTGCTTCACATGTTGCCGTGCCGGCTCTTCGCCCTTGAATTTATCGATGGCCGCCTGTCGCATTTTATCGCGCATACCCAGCACTTCTTCGCGCAGTTTAGCCGCATCGCGGGGCTGTGCCAGAATGTCTTCGCGCAGCACGTAAAAATCCTGAATGAGGTCACGATCACCACAAATCGCACGAGCACGCACCAACGCTTGATGCTCCCAGGTCCAGGCATCCTGTTTCTGGTATTTTTCGAAGGCCGCCAGCGAACTGACCAACATGCCCGAATTACCCGAGGGCCGCAGGCGCATATCCACTTCATACAGGTCACCCTGTGTGGTTTGCGTCGACAGGATGTGAATGATGCGCTGCCCGAGCCTTGTGTAGAACATCTGATTGTTAATAGAACGCTCACCCGTGGTAGCACCGTAATCGTCGGCTTGGTAAATAAACACCATATCGAGATCGGAGCTGTAACCCAGCTCGATACCACCCAACTTGCCGTAGCCCACGGCAATAAAGCCTTTGTCGCCAGCGGCGGCATCGAGCCCCGAAGGCCGTCCGTGCCTGTCAACCAGATTACGCCAGGCCAGCTCGACACTGGCTTCTACCAGTACTTCTGCCAGCCAGGTCAAGTAATCACTTACTTTCATCAATGGCAAGTTGCCACTGAGCTCCGCTGCGGCAACACGCAGCATATGCGATTGTTTGAAATGCCGCAGAGCATCCATTTGTGCTTCCAGATCATCGGCAGGTATGCGCAGCAGGTGCTGGCGCAATTCGTCCTGCAAGGCATCTTTGGCCGGTGGATGATACAGACTTTGGGCGTCAAGCAGCTCATCCAGTATCACCGGGCTTTTGCTCAGGTGCCCAGCAATCCACGGGCTTTCTGAGCATAATTGGCAAAGTAGCTGTAAGGCCTGCGGATTTTCGTAAAGCAGCACCAGATACACCGTGCGACCCAACACACCACGCACAAAACCCATAACACGCGCAAAGGTTAGCGAAGGCTGTTCACAGTCGGCAGCAGCACAGAGCAATAGCGGTAAGAACTGTTCAAAGCGTGACTTGGCTTCGGCCGACATCACACCGTATTGTCGAGAATGCCGCAGATCTTCGAGTAGCTGATACGTCTCTTCGGACGCCTCAAAGCCGGCTTCGTGTAAAGCCTTCACCCATTCGTCTTGATCACCCCGCGCCTGCCACAGGTGTAACCAGGCGCTTTCCTCGGCCTGCTCAGCAGGATCGGAGTGATCTTCTTCATGGAGAAATTCGGCGAAAACATGTGTGACTTGCTTGCGGTGGTAATCCAACTCAAGCTGACAGGCCACCCAATCTTCGAAACCTAATGACCAGGCCACCCGGTCTCTGGATAAGGCGTCACCCGGAATCAGCTGAGTCTGCTGATCAGCCAGCCCCTGAATGGCATGCTCTAAACGACGCAAAAAGGTATTCGCCTTATTCAGCTGCTGCGTCCAGTCCTCAGGCAGGTAATGCTCCTCGGCCAGCATGGTAAACAGAGGCTGTAATTCCGGCGTCTGTAAACAGGGTTCACGGCCACCATAGATTAGCTGGCAGGCCTGCACGATAAATTCAATTTCGCGAATACCACCTTCACCCAATTTGATGTTCTGGTCGCCCCCTTTACGATGCACCTCAGACATAATCATGCGCTTCATTTCACGCAGAGCCTCGAAGGACGAGAAGTCGGCGTAGCGGCGATACACAAAGGGCCGAATAATTTCCAGCAAGTGTTCGCCCTGTTCCGCATCACCGGCAATGACACGAGACTTGATCATGGCGAAGCGCTCCCACTCCCGCCCTTGATTCTGGTAATAATCTTCGAAGGCTGAAAAATTGAGTGTTAGTGCGCCACTCCCCCCATAAGGGCGCAGACGCATATCCACCCGAAACACGAAGCCATCGACCGTTTGTTGATCCAGCACATTAATCAGTCGCTGACCCAGACGATTAAAAAATTGCTGGTTTTCGATAGGCTTGTGGGGGTGATCCGTTTCACCACTGGCAGGGAAGGCAAAGATTAAATCGATATCCGAGGAGACGTTCAGCTCGCGAGCACCCAGCTTACCCATACCCAGCACAATCAAACTTTGCGCGCGCCCCTGCTTATCGCGAGGCATACCATGTTTTTGAATCGCCCAGTCATAAAGCCGTGTTAAAGCCTGATCTGTGCAGCAATCCGCCAGTGCACTCATGGATAGGAGCGTTTCATCGAGTGTTGCCAATTGCAGGACGTCCCGCCCAACAATGCGCACCATTTGGCGGCGACGAAACACGCGCAAAAGATGCATCAGGTTTTTTTCATCTTCGCACTCCGCCAATAAGTCCGACAGCGCTTTGGACATCTCATCAGGGCCCTGTTTGCCCCAAACTGGCAGCTCCCCATCCTCCGTCAACCACTGGGGATAACGCGACAGGGACTCCATAATAAAATCGCTACGCGCAAAAGCCTTAGTCGCATAGTCGATCAATTCAGCACTCAAAGCAGCCACATCAATCGCATCACTAATACGCTCCCAACAGCGCTCAATTGACTTGCTTAGCTCTTTTGGCAGTGTATCAAGGTAGGCTTGTACAGTACTTGGTGTCACGGGAATTCCTTGGATTGGAGGTCGGACGTCGGACGTCCGACGAACAGCGTCTAGCGTCTAGCGTCTAGCGTCTAGCGTCTAGCGTCTAGCGTCTAGCGTCTAGCGTCTAGCGTCTAGCGTCTTTTTATTGTGGAACATGCTGCGGGAGGGTCAAGATAATTTTCAGGACTCCGTTGTCGACATAAATGTCGACCTACACTCTGGATCCAGGTTGGCATTTACGTAGATTCGAATTTTTGTAGGTTGGCATTTATGCCAACATGGTCGCGCTCGTGAAGCCGGCTGTCGACATACATGTCGACCTACAAGCGTCTCCCGCTCAATTAAACCAGGCATCCCGGTTACGCCGAATACGATTCAATTCTGTAGCGGTCAGGTGGTCATTCACCTCCCAATCGTATTCGAAATACCCCGCTATCTCCCAATCCCCCTCAATCTCGGGTAAGTAGGGGTGCAGAAAAGCGAGCACACCTCCTGAAGGAGCAAAATCTTCCGCAAACCAATCAAACAGGGGTGAAAGTATGAGTTGATTGCCACGAACCTCCATCCCTTTGTTAGGCTGCGATAAAAAGATGCGAGTCTGTTCTGTCAGCTGTTGTTCAAGTCGCTCTGCCACGTACGGCTCGGCACGCAAATCGGGACAACTAACCGAGGCGCAATTGAGGGCAAAGTGAATACGCGGGTCACCCAACTTGCGCAAGACCTCGTGCTCCAGCTGACGCAGCGTCATGGGTTCACCGCATACCTTACCTGCGTAGTGGGTCCATACCGGCCGAAAAAAGCTACCAAGCGCTTTAAGTTTTTTCAGCGGCCAATGCTTGGCTACCTTGTGCATAGCAAGAATATTGTAGGCATTGAGGTAGAAAGCGATTTTTTTTGTTTTGGTATCGAGACGTTCTTGAGGGTAAGCCTTTACTAACTGCATCAGCATTTTTAAACGCCCATCGCGTTTCAACGCAGCATAATCCAACAGATTAAGCGACTTACCGTTTTTTTCGCCCTCACTTAAATGCGAAACAAGGAGAGCCTGATAGACCGTATTGATATATTGAAGATCTGAGTCGCGTGTCTCCACGCCTTGCGCCTTCGCAGTCGCGGCGACCGCAGCCTGTGCAGCAAATAGCGCAAAACACGCGCACAACACACCACAGGTAAATCTA
>JBFHVM010000081.1:0-11110 GCA_041589495.1 Oleiphilaceae bacterium
CAAAGTGGAAGGGCTCGATGCGGCCATGAAAGACATGCTCAATAGCCCCGCAGCACAACAACTTAGCCAGTTTGAGCAAAGTGCACCGTACTATTTTGAACTCTTTTTGATGGACAATCAGGGGGCCAATGTCGCCATGACCAACAAGACATCCGATTACTGGCAGGGAGATGAAGCCAAGTGGCAGGAGTCTTTTAAAGCGGGTCAGGGGGCTGTACATGTTGGCGAAGTGGAATTTGACGAAAGTGCGCAGGATTACCTGGTGCAAATCTCCGTGCCTGTGATGGATGGAGGTCAGGCCATTGGTGCCATTACCATTGGCGTCAATCTGGATGAGCTTGAATCGCAGTAAGGCGCAACTTTATGGGAGAGCAGCATGCAGTGGTTTAGTAGTTTGAGTATCCGTGGAAAGCTTATTTTTGCCAATGGGGTTCTAGCGGCTCTGATTCTGGCCTTGGCTCTCATCGCCGAGCACCGACTGATTGTGATCGACCGAAATGTCGAAGCGGTAGATCAAGGACTGGAAGGCGTGGGCCTATTGCTAAATGCTGATCGCGATCTGTATCAGGCATTGGTGGCTGAGCGTAGCATGATATTTTCCAAGCCCGATTCTGATCAGTTTGCAGGGCTTGTTGCCATGCACCAAGAGAACATCCGGCAAGCGCGCGAGCGTACGCAGAAATTTTACAAACTAGTCGACAAAAGCCCTCAGATTGATCAGATGTTTAAGGCTTATGAGCGGCATCGTAAAGCCTGGGAGCAATTGACCAATCGTATTCGCAGCGAGCGTGAGGCAGACACCCGAGCCGGGCGCCGCACCGCCATTGAGCTGAGTTTTGGTTCGGCCGACAAGGAATTTGGCAAAATGCGCGATCAGCTCGACAACATGGTGGCCTATGTCGAAGAAAAGGCCGGTGCAGCGACTCGGGAGACACACGATGCTGTTGCAGGGTCGGTGAAAGTGGTGACGGTGCTGCTGGTGATTTCGCTCCTTGTTGCCCTTGCGATTACCTATGTGTTTCCCAAGCTCATTGTGGGTCCCATGCTGGAGATGACAAAGCGCATCAATGAGCTGGCCGGTGGGGGAGGCGATCTCACCCGAACAATCAAGGTGTATACCGCCGATGAAGTGGGTGATTTAGGTAAAGCCGTTAACGGCTTTATCGACAGTCTGCGTGACTTGCTGGGCAGTATCATTGCGCTTGGGCAGCGCCTCGATGAGCAAGCGCACGATTTGAGTGATGTGGCAGACCGTAATAATGCGGTGGTGAATGGGGCGCAGGAAGAAAGTGATATGCTGGCAGCATCGATTACACAAATGGCAGCCTCGGTGGATGAGGTGGCCAGTAATGCCAGTGGCGCGGCAACACAGGCGACCTCGGCCAATGAGGCCAGTCAGCAGGGGCTGCAGGTAGTCGATCGCACTACTGCGTCGATCAATGAATTGTCGGATGAAGTGCAGCAGGCGGCCGCAGCCATCGACAAGCTTAAAAATGATGCGGCTGGTATTGATGATGTGGTGAATGTGATTCGCGGCATTGCCGAGCAAACCAATTTGTTGGCGTTGAACGCTGCCATTGAGGCTGCCCGCGCAGGTGAACAGGGTCGCGGCTTTGCAGTGGTCGCCGACGAGGTAAGGGCTCTGGCATCGCGTACACAGAGCTCAACCGAAGAAATACAGGAAATGATCGGCGTTCTTCAAAACAGCGCAGGTGAGGCGTTCAATATTATGCAGCAGGGCAAACAGGCTGCCGAGTCGGCAGTAGATAATGCCGGGCAGGCGGGCCAGTCTTTGGCGTCCATCAACGACGCCATATCACATATGGCTGATATGAATACGCAGATTGCTGCGGCAGCGGAAGAGCAGTCGGCCGTATCAGGGGAAATCAGCGAGAATGCCAATAAGCTGAGTATGTATGCACGCGATGCTTCGCAACTTTCGGACGATGTGAAGCAGGCAGCAGACAACATGAACGGTATGGCACAAAGCCTGTCGCAGCAGTTGGCTAATTTTAAGATCTAAGCGTTGGGATGAATCACGAAGAATCAGGCAGGCTCGTCAGGGAGCTTGCCTGTTAAAGTAATGACGCAAAATAAAATAGCCCAACACGCCTGAAATGGTGGAGCCCATTAGAATCCCCAGGCGCTCGTCGAACAGTACATTCACGCCACTCTCTTCAAAGGCCAGCGAGCTGATAAACAGGCTCATGGTAAAGCCAATACCGCACAGCGCTGAAGTGCCATAGAGACTCATCCAGGTAACGCGCCGGGGTAGTTCGCACCAGCCCAGCTTGATCGCCAGCCAGCAAAAGCCAAATATGCCGGCCTGTTTACCGACGATAAGCCCCAGAGCAATGCCGACCGGCACCGGATGCAGTACCTGCTGCCAGCCAACGCCCGCCAGATTGATGCCGGAATTGACAAAGGCAAACAGCGGCAGAATTAAAAAAGATACCGAGGCGTGCAGATCGTGCTCCATGTCTTTTAACGGAGAAAAGTCGGGGCGTGTGCGCGACTTCATGGGAATAAACAGCGCCATGACAACACCCGCCAGCGTGGCATGCACACCGGATTTCAAGGTGGCCACCCACATGACAATGCCGATAATGATATAGACGCTACGTGACTCCAGTCCCTTGCGATTGCAGATGTACAGCAGGGGAATGCACGCGGCAAAGACGGTCAGTGCATCGACCGAAATTTTAGAGGTATAAAACAGAGCAATGATAATGATAGCGCCTACGTCATCAAAAATGGCCAGGGAGGTAAGAAACACCTTGAGAGAGGTCGGTACGCGAGGGCCCAGCAGGGATAGCACGCCAAGTGCAAAAGCGATATCGGTGGCAGAGGGAATCGCCCAGCCGCTGATGTTGGCCGGATTTTTATAGTTAAAAGCAACGTAGATCAGCGCGGGGATGGCCATGCCGCCGATGGCCCCGATGCCAGGTAAAATAACATTGCTGGGTTTGGATAGCTCGCCTTCGATGAGCTCTCGTTTCAGTTCGAGACCTACAAGAAAAAAGAACACGGCCATGAGACCATCATTGATCCATAGCAATAGGGGTTTGGCGATAACAAAACCACCGACTTTAATTTCGACGGGCAGGTTTCGCAACCACTGGTAGAGCTCAAGCAGGGGGCTGTTGGCGACCACCATGGCCAGCACGGCGGCAATAAACAGTAAGACCCCGCCCGCAGTGCTGGTGTGCATGAATTCCGCAATCAGCGATTTGTTCGTTGAGGAATTGGGCTGGCTCAATATTACTTCCTTTGCTATATGAATAGCGTGATGAAGGCGTTTGCGTGGAGATTTTAATGGAACTCTATCAGCTTGTTTACGTAAGTAAAGCAACCCGCCCCATTGATTCTACCGAGCTGCTCGAGTTGCTTGAAGTGGCAAAGCGCAATAACAATCATATCGATATTACGGGGAATTTGATCTATAACGGTGGGCGTTTTTTGCAGGTGCTCGAAGGGGACAAGGCGAAGATACAGAGCCTCTTCGATAAAATTGCAAAAGATGACAGGCACACGTCGGTTAAAATAATTTATCTCGAACCTGCCGAGCGCAGAACCTTTTCACGCTGGTCGATGAACATGGTGAATCTGGACTCGGACAGCCCTAAAAATCTCTCTAAATTACGCGAGATTGTTGAAGCCGCGGCGGCGGGTAGGCTGGTGGATCACGTGTCGGCTCCCTTGCGCCTATTGCAGGTGTTTCAGCAGCTTTAATGCATCATGGGGCTTGAAACTTGCGCTTGCGAGCACATATTTTTTAACTATGTGCCCAAACAAGGAGACAGCATGCAGCAGGACCAATCGCGCCCGATCGACCCTGATGAGGCAGTGACTCCCCTTGAGGTTAAGGTAGAGTCTGCCACTGAACCCTTTCTCGAGTTCATCCAAAGCCAAAAATCCAGTAGCCTGTTTTTGCTGCTGTGCACAATTTTGGCCTTATTCGCAGCGAATTTCATTCCCGCCCAATATTTTCATGTTATTGAGACTCCCGTCGGCCTTTTACTTGGTGAACATACGCATGCCTTGAGTGCCAAACATTTTGTCAATGATGGTCTGATGGCCCTGTTCTTCTTTCTTCTTGGCTTGGAGATTAAGCGAGAGTTTATTGCTGGCCACCTAAAAGAGGCAGCGGTGCGCAACTTGATTATTTTTGCTTCGCTGGGGGGGATGGTTTTTCCGGCGTTGATTTATTGCCTGATGAACCTGGGGGAGCAGGGCGACTTGTCGGGTTGGGGGATTCCCATGGCGACGGATACCGCTTTTGCCATTGGCGTGCTAGCACTCTTGGGTGCGCAGGCTCCCCGCGCGTTATTTTCCTTTTTGGTGGCTTACGCCATTATTGATGACCTGGGAGCCATTTTAATTATCGCTTTATTTTACTCTGAGTCTTTGGTTTGGAGTGCGCTGGGAATGGCAGGGAGCTTGTTTGTTTTGCTGTGTCTTTTAAATGCCGCGGGCTTTAGGCACCCCCTGATTTATGCGGCAGTGGGTTTTTTGTTGTGGTTGAGCATGTTGCAGTCGGGCGTGCATGCCACACTTGCGGGAATTCTGGTGGCCTTGGCTGCACCGGCGCGTCCACGCCATGGCGCCAGCTGGCTTCAGCAGCGGTTGGAACGCGTGGCTGAGCACATTACGCAACCTAATGTGCTCAGCAAACCGGTACTCGAAAACGAGGAGCATCACCTGGTGCTTAGTGAGCTGGAGAAGAGTACACGCCTGTCGATGACGCCTTTGCAGCGGTGGGAAAAGAAACTTGATACCCCGGTGGGTCTTTTGGTGATGCCTATTTTTGCCCTGTTTAATGCCGGTGTGGTGTTGTCGGGCGATTCATTGAGTGATTCTTTGGCTCACCCCGTAGGCCTGGGTATTCTGCTGGGGCTGTTGCTGGGTAAACCCCTGGGAATCTTTTTGATGAGCTGGATGGCTCTGCGTCTTGGTTGGGGGCAGCTTCCTGGGCAGCTTAATTTATGGCAGGTTGCCGGTTTGGGCTTGTTGGGCGGTATCGGTTTTACCATGTCTATTTTTATCAGCAATCTGGCATTTGTTGAGCAGGTAGCCTTGGTAAGTGGTGCCAAGATCGCCATTTTGAGCAGCTCTCTTTTGGCGGCATTGGGAGCATTTTTTATCCTGCGCCATAGTTTGCGCGAGCAACAAGAGGGAGGGGCATGAAGATGCGGATTGAACGTGACTCCATGGGAGAAGTACAGGTGCCTGAAGAGGCTTTGTATCAGGCCCAGACACAGCGGGCGCGGGATAACTTTCAACTGCAGCCTCGACGCCTGGTGCCCTTGCCAGTGGTGCGTGCCTTGTTGGACATAAAAGCGCAGGCTGCCCGAGTGAATGCCAAGGAAGGAAAACTACAGTTGGCGCAGGCCGAGGCAATTGTGCAGGCTCGCACGTGGCTCAACGAGCAGGGCGATAGCGAACTAAGAGCGAATTTTCCGCTCACGGTATTTCAAACCGGCTCGGGTACGAGCAGTAATATGAACGCGAATGAAGTCCTGGCAACGCTGGCCTCGCGCTTTTTGGGGCAGACCGTGCACCCTAATGATCATGTTAATTGCAGTCAGAGCAGTAATGACGTGTTTCCCAGTGCCTTGCAAATCGCTGTCGTCAGGCAAGTGCAGACGAGGCTCTATCCTTCGAGCGAGTCTCTGGCCGAATGCCTGGAGATCTTGGCCGCCGAGCATGGTGGTGCAGTGAAAACGGGCCGCACGCATTTGATGGATGCCATGCCAATCACCTTTGGGCAGGTGTTTAAAACATGGCAAGGTCAGTTGCGCGCAGCACAAGGGCGAGTTGAACAGGCGGTGGCGCAGCTTAAATGCCTGCCTCTGGGGGGAACGGCCGTGGGGACTGGTGTGAATGCTTCGTCGCATTTCGCCAGTCAAGTGGTACGGGGTCTGACTGCTGAAGATGACATTGCCTGGCAATGCCTGGCGGAGCCCGCGCTGCATATGAGTGGACAGGAAGCCGGTCTGGCACTCGCCAGTGCGCTGAAGTCGATGGCGGTGGTGTTGACGCGTATCAGTAATGACTTGCGCTGGATGAATAGCGGCCCGATTGCCGGCTTGCAGGAGGTGCAGCTGCCTGCCCTGCAGCCGGGTTCTTCGATTATGCCCGCCAAGGTAAACCCGGTGATTCCCGAGGCCGTGCTCATGGCCATGATGGATGTGATGGGTAACGAACAGGCCGTGCTGCTGGCGGCCCAGTCGGGCAACTTTGAACTGAACGTAACGCTGCCGCTGATTGCTGACAAGCTTCTGGCTAGCATTGATTTAGTGGCAGACTCCTGTGCCTTGCTCAAAAATAAAGCCCTGCAGGATCTGCGCATCAACACTGAGTATTGTCGCCATCTCGCAGAGCGTAATCCGATTTTGGTAACCGCACTAAATGAGAGGGTTGGTTACGAAAATGCAGCCAAAATCGCCAAAAAGGCCTTGAAAGAGGGTAAAACAGTTTTAGATGTGGCACTGGAGGAAGGCGTCATGAAGCGCGATGAGCTGGAAAATCTGCTCGATCCCATGCGTCTGGCAGACCGTAAATCGCTTGAATAGGCCCATGTGTGTGGGTATTTGGTGCGAAATTGTCCAAAAAGTCAGGTCAAAATATGTTATGATAGATCGTCCACACACCAAATTAAGGAATGACCATGGTCGCAAAAGCCAAGAGCAAAGCGAAAACACCAGCAGCCTCGGAAACATCGGAAAGCATTGCTGAGCAAACGGCTGCATTTCTCAAATCGGGTGGCCAAATCGAAGAAGTCGCCAATGGCGTTTCGGGCCAGACCAGTCTTAGCGGTCCGCGGCACATTACCTTAGGCAACAAGCCTCGGGCCTGATTGCTCTCTTCAGGCTCTCGTAGTCAGACCCTCGTAGTCACACTAAACAGGCGCACAATGAGCGCCTGTTTTATTTTTACCTAGTCTTCGCCTATCCATTGCACGCGATACAGGTCACGGCGGCGGTCCAGATAGTTGCGCACCGAGCCTTCGTTCTGCAGGGTGTCGAGTTTATCCAAATCCACGTCAACGATGAGCGTCATTTCGGTGTTGGGTGTGGTTTCGGCCATGATGGCATCGTGAGGAAACGCAAAATCTGAGGGCGAAAAGACGGCCGTTTGGCCATACTGAATATCTACGCTGTCGACTTTGGGTAAGTTGCCGATGTTGCCCGCGATGGCCACATAGCACTCATTTTCGATCGCTCGGGCTTGGGCACAGCGTCGCACGCGCAGGTAGCCATTTTTAGTGTCGGTCCAGAAAGGCACCAGCAGGATTTCCATTTCGTCCTCACTGAGCAGGCGCGACAGCTCGGGAAACTCCACGTCGTAACAGATCAGAATGCCGATGCGACCAAAGTCGGTGTCGAACACCTTGAGTTCATTACCGCCGCGCATGATCCAGTCTTTTTTCTCGTGCGGTGTAGGGTGCAGCTTGTACTGGCTTTCGAGTGTGCCATCGCGCTTGCAGAGGTAGGCCACATTGTATAGTTGCTCGTCTTCGACCAGCGGCAGCGAACCCGCCACAATGTTGATGTTATAGCTCACGGCAAGCTGCTGCACCTGATCAATAATCTGTTTGGTAAAACCGGCGAGAAAACGCACGGCTTCGACGCCTGTCTGGTGCTCGCCCAGTCCCATGAGAGGGGCATTGAAAAATTCGGGAAACAGGGCAACGTCGCAACGGTAGTCCGACAGGGCATCAACAAAGTATTCCACCTGCTGCAGTAGATCCTCAACACTGTGCAGTTCGCGCATTTGCCATTGTACACAACCGATACGAGCAGTGGTTTTTCGCGCGCCAAACAGCTTTTGTTCCGAGGGCTCGTAGTAGAGATTGATCCATTCCAGTAGCGTGGCATAACCCAGGGACTGTTTGTCTTCGGGCAGATAACCTTTGAGTACGCGCTTTACTTCAAAGTCGTTACTCAATTGGAAAGACAGTATGGGGTCGTAAATCTCCTTGCGTTTAACGGCTTCAATGTACTGCTGTGGTGACAGGTTTGCAGCATGTTCGCGATAATTGGGTATGCGCCCGCCTGCGACAATGGCTTTGAGGTTCAGGCTTTGGCATAGCTCCTTGCGTGCCTCATAAAGGCGTCGCCCAAGGCGCATACCGCGATATTCCGGATCGGCAAACACATCAACACCGTACAGCACATCACCATTGGGGTCGTGTGTGGTGAGATAGGCGTTACCGGTGATTTCGTCGTAGGTATGGTTATCGCCAAATTTGTCATAATCAACAACCACTGCAAAGGCAGCGGCAACTACCACGCCGTTGTCTTCAATGCAGATTTGCCCTTCAGGAAAGGCCTTGAGCATGGCCTTGTATTCTTTGGTGGTCCAGCTGCCGCCCATCTGACCGGGATAGACCGTATCCATGATGCGTTTAATGTCGGTAAAGTCGCTGACCTGAAGGTTTCGCAGCAGTAATTTATGATCCTGATTGTCTTCCATACTTGGTGCATACTCTCTGAGAAAAACAGCGTTCATCAAAGCGCATACGTGACCTTTACGTCAATATTTTTGTGGCGGGATGGGGACGTTTGCAATCAAAGAAATCGTAGAGCGGGTCACAAAATGCCTTTCAAGGCGGCCGTTCAAGCTCATATTCGGCCGTTTGTCGTTTTTAGCTGTTTCAGTTTGTCTACATGTTCATACTGTTTGGAAGTGCGAAGTACACATGGGTGAAGCTGATGGATGTGATTGCGGGTGATCTTGGTCCCTACGGAAGAATAGCGAAACAATACCGTTGGGTATATGCCAATAGCAAAGAGCTTAAGGCCAAAGCGTATCGGATGCGTAGTGCGCAACCTGCGCTGCATATTGATGCTTTTGATGCGGTGGCGCACCAATATCTCATGCAGCATAAGGACAGCGGTGAATTTATTGCGGCCAGCAGAGTCGTGGCGCGTGATGATCTCCCTCCGGGTGTAAGCTTGCCGGTAGAAGAGCAAATCGGGAGTGCGTTCACGCCCGCGTTGAGAGAGGAGGGTAGCCTGGTTTGCAGTGAGATGATGCCTTGCCACTATCGGGATGATTTGCTGGCCAGGCTGCAGGAGGATGAAGATTTGCTCTGTCTGTCTCTTGCATTGGGTGCGAGCGCCCTGGCGGGATTGCTTTTTCATGATTATTTGTTGGTAGCTCTGCCAATAAGGCGATTTAAGCAATTTCGTGCTCAGGGGATGCGTTTTGAGTATGCGGGAGAGCTGGCAAGCTTTGATCGGGAAGTGGCGAATTTTTATCTGGATTTGAGAGTGGGAATAAAGCCGGGAAATCCGCTGAATGCCCTGCAACAGCTGGTGGCGGAACAATTTGCACCTTTTGTAAATATGCCAACCTTACAGGAAACCGAGAACATTTAGAGGAAGTGTCAGATTATTTTACATAATAAAATTTCCTTGCAACCAAAAGCGCGCATAAGATAATGATAAATAACAATAATAATAAGTTGGCCTTATCTGTGCATATATCTTAGCCTCAACAATTAACAAGATTTAGAGGCCATCATGAGCAGTACGTATCGTTCTTTCGTTGCGGGCATGACCCTGCTGTGTTCCGCCCAGTTTGCTGCGGCAGGTGTGATTTCGGTAGACGCATATTCGTCGGGTGAAAACGAAGCAGTAAGCAGTGGTTCATTGGGCGGCTACACAATGACCAACTTTGGTGTCGATAGCGGCCTGGCTGACTACGTGAACACCATATACTCTCCTGTAGACGGCAGCGCTGTCGGTATTGAAGACATCGGCGCAGATTCCTCGGTTGCTGTTGCCACGGCTTCCGAAGCAGCCGGTTGGTGGGATTATGAGGGGAGTGACTTCAATATTTTTACTACCAATACGCGCCAGATCACCATTACCCTGCCACAAAATACACTGGCTTTTGCTTTCAACATTGGTGCCAAGTTCTCTGGTTCTGCCTGGTTTCAGGCGTATGACGAAAGCGGCGCTCTTGCCTTCGATAGCACGCAGCACGATCCCATCGCGGGTAGCATCGGTGTTTCTCCGGGCGTGACTCCTGGCTTTGGTCTCTATGCAGATAACAGCAATTCTGTGGGTGGCCAATGTGCGTACATCAGCAAAATTGTCGTAGACCCGACAGAAAGCTGGGGTGTAGGTAACTTTTCCATTGCGCAGGATGCAGGTAACTGCTCCACAGAAGTGCCTGAGCCCGGTTCGCTGGCTCTGCTGGGTATTGGCTTGATTGGCCTGCGTCTCATGCGTCAAAAGATGAGCTAAACAGTAAAGAGTTTGTCAACAGGCCGGGTGTGAACATGCATCCGGCTTTTTTTTCGCCTAGTTTCTAGCGTTTCTTTAAGTTCTGCTCAATCCTCTACCCAGTTCGCGGCGCGCCTGACCGCCTTTAATTCTTCACTGATGGTTAGGCTTTGCTTAGCATGTTCGAGCGCCAACAGTGTCTTTGCTTTGGCTGCCTCGTGATAGCCCAGGGCATGATGTTTCGAGAGTGCCTCAAAGCCTTCAATTAAAGCCAGTATCACTTCTTTCATGGCCGCGCCATCGCGACAGATAGCGTCGAAGGCCTGATCAAACAAAGTGGATTCGGGACGATCAGGAATAAAAATATGGGAGTAGGCAAATTCGGTTTTTCGTTGTTGCCGTGCTTCGTGCCAGAGCGTGAGTAGTTTTATGTGGGAGCGAATAATCGCAATGGCGGTGCCGGGATCGTTCACCGCTGGAGATAGTGCGCGACTGGCGATTTCGCTTAGTACGACAAGGCCAAAGGCGGGGTCCTCATCAAATGTGCGGCCGTTGGCGATTACACAAGCCTTGTCTAGAATCTCTTGTATATGACGTTGATCTGGGCATTGCTGCTCTTCTGTCGTGCATTGAACGTGGGCAACGGCGCTGCCGGGTAATACAAAGTCTCCTGGCAAAACCTTAAGATATACCTCTAGCTTGTGTTGCGAGGCCCATGATTCGAGTATACCCAGATCAACACGCTGTACATATCCAACCTCGTTGGCCATCACAGGCGTTCCAGGGGGAACACCTTCATAATGTTGAGCTCCCCACATGGGCAACTCTTCGCGGTGGCGGAATACCTTAGCTGTGCGCGCTTCAACTTTGGC
>JBFHVM010000082.1:0-11107 GCA_041589495.1 Oleiphilaceae bacterium
CCGTAGGAAACGGGTCACCGCACCACCGAATAAGACCGGCACTTGCCGTAGTCGTGCCCAATACTCTCTGAGCGCTGGCTTATAAAAAACCTGGGGATGGAAAGGGTGCACATCGGCTTCGTTGCGAACAAAGATGCGACACATCTGTGCAGGGGTCATCTGGTTGGCAAGATTGGCCGCGACAAAAGCACCGGCATTGACACCAACATAGATATCCAGCTTGTTAAAATCGAGGCCGTCCAGTGCTTCGTCGAGCGCCCGTAACGCGCCTATTTCATAGATTCCACCCATGGGGCCGCCGCCACCCAACACCAGACCGAGTCGAGCGTTTTGAGCACCTTTGCCTGTTTGCTGCTTGCGCTGTTTGACCATTATTGCGCTCCTCCCCCGTGGCAGGTGATTCCCAAGCACCGCACCAACTTACAACAGCAGGCTAGTATAATCACACTAATTTCGCGACGCTCAGCTGTCGTCATTCAACTTGCTGGGACGGAGATAACGCCCAAAGCCCGCATCTTTCAAAGCCAGATTGAGCGTACTCTGAATAATAAAGGGGGAGTCCAGCTCAAGCACGCGCGCCAGCAGATCCTTGGCCCAGCTCAAACTGATACCACGAATAACAGACTTCACCTTTAGTAGATTCGAAGCATTCATCGACAAGGCATCGTAGCCCATCGCCATCAACAAGACAGCGCCAGCCGGATTACCTGCCAGTTCGCCACAAATACTCAACTGAACATCCATTTCGTTGGCATCTTCAGCAACCTTATTCAGCGCCTGCAATACGGCCGGGTGGAAAGAATGATAGAGCGATGCCACCCGTGGGTTATTGCGATCTACCGCCAAAAGATACTGGGTAAGATCATTCGAGCCCACCGAGAGAAAATCCACCCGCTCGGCGAGTTCACGAACCTGATATACCGCACCAGGAACTTCGATCATGACACCTACCTGAGGCATGGCAACGTCGTAACCTTCGGCCCGCACTTCATGATATTCACGATAGATCAGGTGCAGCGCCTCTTCGACTTCGTTAACGTTAGACACCATAGGCAGCATGATGCGCAAGTTATCGAGGCCTTCGCTGGCCTTGAGCATGGCTCGCATTTGGACCAGAAATATTTCGGGATGATCCAAGGTAACACGAATACCACGCCAGCCCAAAAACGGATTTTCTTCGGTAATGGGGAAGTACGAAAGCGCTTTATCGCCACCAATATCCAGCGTTCGCATGGTCACATTGTTGGGCGCAAAAGCCTCAAGCTGTTCTCGATAGCAGGCCATCTGCTCCTGTTCACTGGGAAAGCGCTCGTTAATCATAAAGGGCACTTCAGTGCGATACAGGCCTACACCTTCGGCGCCCTGATTCAGCGAGCGCACCACATCGGTCATGAGCCCGGTGTTAACCCAGGAACAAATACGGTGGCCATCCAGCGTTTCACAGGGCAGATGCTTGATTTTCTCAAGCCCCGCATCTAGCTGGCGCTCCTCTTCAACAATACCTTCATAGTAGCGGCGCATGTCGGTGGAGGGATTTGCCACCAGCTCGCCATTGTACCCATCCACCACCAACTCTTTTTTATCGAGCTGACTCAGGGGCACATCCACCAAGCCCATCACAGTTGGTATTCCCATCGCCCGCGCCAGAATCGCTACGTGGGAGCTACCAGAGCCTTTAATGGATACCAGACCCAATAATTTTTCGCGCGGCACCTCACCCAGCATAGTAGGCGTAAGCTCATCACTGACCAGAATGGTATTGTCGGGGTAATCGAGCGTTGCCTGTTCTTTTTCCTGCAGGTAGCCAAGAATACGACGACCAAGATCCTTGATGTCTACCGCCCTCTCGCTGAGGTAGGCATCACTCATCATTTCGAAATGACGCGCATAATCCTTGATCACCGTGCGCAAGGCGGTTTGTGCCGACTTACCCTGTCGAATCGCCTTGATGACCTCGCCACCCAGGGCATTGTCATCCAACATACCCAGATACACATCGAACAGCGCCCGCTCTTCAGGGCGCAGCTGTTGTGAGAGGCGCTCACCAACGCGAAGAATATCCTGCCTGACCGATGCCAGTGCCGACTCAAACAGGGCTAGATCCGAGTCAATGTCATTGGTTTCACGATCCGGTACTGCATCAAGATCTGCCGGCGGAAATAACACCACACTCTGCCCGATGGCGACGCCCGGCGCACCGGCGACACCCTTGAAGGTAATGTCGCGGGCTTTTTCTCCGGTAGGTGACACTCCCGCAATAACGCTCGTCGCCTCACTGTGCGCGATCACCCCGGCCAATTGCGCGGATACAGTTACCAGAAAGGCTTCTTCACCTTCATCAAAGCGCCGGGCATTGTTGGCTTGCTGCACAACAATAACGCCGAGAACTTTCTTGTGGTGAATAATGGGCACACCCAAAAAACTCTCGTATCGCTCTTCTCCGGTTTCCGGAAAATAGCGATAGCGCTCGTGCTCCTGGGCATGTTCCAGATTGATGGGCTCTTCACGCACGCCGACCAAGCCTACCAGGCCCTCGGAGTGGCCCAGCGACACCTGACCCACTGCGTCAGGATTCAGGCCTTTCGTCGCCATGAGAATATAACGATTCTGTTGCGGATCGAGCAGATAGATAGAGCACACTTCTGTTGCCATCGCTTCCTGCACTCTGGTCACGATAATGCTCAACACCTCACTGAGTTCCGTGGCGCTGTTTACCTCCTGAACAATGCTACGCAACATCCCCAGCATTCGTTAATTATCCTCTATATTGCTGATCACAAGCTGGCATTCAGCTTGAACAAGTCCGTTGAAAGCTCGCGCATTGCCCGTCGATAAACCTCGCGCTTGAACGACACAACCTGACCCAGCGGATACCAGTAACTGACCCATTGCCAGCCATCAAATTCGGGGCTGGCACTCTGATTTACCGACACGCAGTGATCCGGACTTAACATGCGTAGCAAAAACCATTTCTGTTTTTGCCCCACGCACACCGGATGTGAATGATGGCGAATCATTTTCTTAGGGAGCCGGTAGCGCAACCAACCCTTGGTTGCCGAGACAATTTCCACATCAGAGGAAGCTAGACCCACCTCTTCGTGCAACTCTCTGAATAATGCCTCTTCCGGCGATTCATTGTGTTTAATCCCGCCTTGGGGGAACTGCCACGAATCCTGTCCTATACGTCTGGCCCAAAGTACCTCGTTGTGTTGGTTGGCGAGGATTATTCCGACATTAGGGCGAAAACCGTCAGAATCAATCACTCTTATTTACCTAATTTTTTGATTACCCGCATTTTTCCAGAAAATGCGGCATACAGCAATCCACTCGGCAGCAATTCCAATCCGGGCGGTTTCTGGTATGCTGCCCCTGCGTTGACACAACCCATTCAACAACGCCTGTTTTTATGATTCTCAAAGGAGTAGCAAGCATCATGGCCCTGGCAATTTTCGATCTGGACAACACATTGATCGGCGGCGACAGCGATCATGCCTGGGGGGAGTTTTTAGTTGAACAGGGCGTAGTCGATGCCACCTTGTATCGTCAGGCCAATGATCGCTTCTACGAAGACTATCAAGCCGGAGCCCTGGACATATTGCAATACCTTGAATTTGCCCTCGCCCCACTGGCGGCCCATGAACCAAGGACCTTACACCAATGGCGAGAGCAGTTTATTCGCGAAAAAATTCAGCCCCTCATGCTCCCCAAAGCCGAAGCACTGATTTCCGAGCACCGCGGCAAGGGCGACACCCTGCTGATTATTACAGCAACCAACCGCTTTGTGACCGAGCCCATCGCCGAGGCACTAGACATCCCAAACCTGATTGCCACCGAACCGGAGCACATTGATGGCCGGTACACCGGCAAAGTAGCCGGGACACCGAGTTTTCAGGAAGGCAAAATACACCGCCTAGAGGATTGGCTGCGGGAGCAAAACACTGACATGGAAGGGAGCTATTTTTATAGTGACTCCCATAATGACCTCCCCTTGCTGGAGCAGGTCAGCTTTCCCGTTGCAGTAGACCCGGACGACACCTTACGCGCCACCAGCGAACAGCGCGGCTGGCCCATTATCACGCTGCGGGATGCCACATGAAAAAGGCGCTCCTCGCACTGCTGACCACTTTGGTTCTCGGCGCCTGTTCCGACCAAAGCGACGAGCCCAACACACCTTCTTCGAACGGCGCATCAACCCAGCGCGCGATCACGACTGCACCCGCGGCACAAACTCCTCAGCGTGCCCCCCTGATACAACTGATTGAAGAGCAGGCCCAGGCAAGCATTGCTGCTGTGGCAGCGCTACGTCAGCACGTATCTGCGTTTATACGCCAACCAACACAGGCCATGCACGATCAGGCCCTGGCGGCATGGCACGCCAGCCATGACACCATGGTCTTCTGGTACTGGCTGCGGGCACTGCCTGTCCACGACAGCACACTGGACGAAAACCGCATCGAACCAACACTGCAACACAGCATTTGGAGCCGATTGGACAAGTACCCGCTCATCCCCGGCTATCTCGACTCGGTACCCGGCTACCCCCTAAGCGGTCTAGTAAACAGCGAGCGCCCGATCGATATTGAGACGCTGGAGCAGGAACATCAATTTAGTGACGAAGCCTATGTCACGCTCGGCTTTCACGCGCTTGAAGCGCTCTTAAAAGGTGCCAATCAGGAAGAAAGTGAACGCGCGAAAGATTTCGCCACCCTCCCTAACACACAGCTCGACCCCTTGCGTGACGCAAGCATGCGACGTAGCCTGTACGCGCTTGCGCTGGCCAAACAGATTGACGAAGACATGAATACACTAGTGACTGCCTGGGCGACACCATCTGGCAGTTACCGACAACAATTGCTGCTATTCACGCAGGAGCAATGGCAAGCAGCCCTAACCAAACTGCTGGACACAGAAAACAGCGACCTGAACTTTCATCACAAAGACGGGACCGCAGGGCTGAACCAGCTCTCTACCCTACGAGAACGATTACAGACTCTTTTGCTTAAAGCGCCGGCAACACCCGACACAACACCGACTTCAGATATTGCGTCTCCGGAATCGCCGGAATAACGGGGTGATCAGGGCCCTGTGTACCCTGTTCGACAACCAGCAATTCACGCTCCAGTGAGCGCGAGGTCTGGCGCAGAATATCGATAAGACGGTCATGCGGCAGATGCATGGAACAGGACGCCGACAAAAACACCCCATCCTTTGACAGCAACCGCATCGCCAAATGGTTCAAGCGGTGATAGGCCTGCTCCCCCTGGCGCTGATCTTTACGTCGCGGAATAAATGCAGGAGGATCGACAATGACCACATCAAAACGTTCATCGTTTAGCTTGAGCTCACGGCAAACCTCAAACACATCTCCCTCAATGCAGGTCATGCGCTCCGCGACACCATTCAACTCGGCATTGCGTTGCAAGTAGTCGAGTGCCAGTGAGGAGCGATCAACACAGGTGACCGACTCAGCGCCGAAAGCCGCCATCTGAACACCCCAGCCACCTACATAGCTGTACAAATCGAGTACCCGTTTACCCTTAACATAGTCCCGCATGCGCGCACGATTGAGCCGATGATCGTAAAACCAGCCAGTTTTCTGCCCCTCAGCAACGGGCACAATAAAATCGACGCCATTTTCCTGCAGGCGCACTTCAGTCGCTTCACCCAAACCATGCTCTACGTAGCTTTCCAAGCCCTCGGCTTCGCGCATTTTGCCATCGTTACGGAACAATACGCTTTTTGCCTTGCACACTTTTTGTAGTGCCGCCACGATGTCGTCTTTCAGCAACTCCATAGCTGTATTGGAAATCTGCACCACAAAATCATCACCAAAGCGATCTACAACCAAACCCGGCAAACCATCACTGTCGCCATAAACCAGGCGGTAACAATGTCTGTCAAAAAGTTTCTCCCGCAAACTTAACGCAATCTTAATACGGTGCACAAGCAGAGATGCATTCAGCACCTGTTGCGCATCACGACTTACCAAACGCGCACAAATCAGCGCATTTGGGGACATAATGACCCGACCGACGGCCTTACCTGATGCACTGAGCAACACCGCCTGCTGACCAGCCTCAAAGGCTTTGAGCGGGCTTTTTACTTTGTCCACCTCATTGCTGTAAATCCAACGATGCCCCTGGCGCAGGCGGCGATCGGCATTCTTGTTTAGGTGTAGTGCGACTTCGGTCATAACGGGCTCTCCAATCAGGCCGCGAAGTATAGCAATCCCACTAAATAGTTCTACACTGATTAGGTAACGGGAGTAAGGCCTCGCCGACTCAGCCAGATTGGTTGCCCACATTTAAAGACAAAACCATTCCGCAGTCTGCGGATAAGATCGGAGCAGTATGAGCAAACAACTAAGCCAGGAACAGATTGCGCAGATTCTGCAGGGTATCTCTGTACCCCCTCAGCCCCAAATTCTGGTCGACCTCCAGATGGAGCAGTTGATGCCGGAGCCAGACCTGAAGCGTATCGCGGAGCTGATCTCGAAAGATGTGGGACTGGCTGGCACCACACTAAAGTTCGTCAACTCGCCGTTCTTTGGCCTAAGCAATAAGATCACATCCATCGAACAGGCTGTTTCGCTTCTGGGCGCCGATACTGTGATCAATATTCTGAACGGCCTCGCCATCAAAGGCGAAATGTCAGATGAGAAAATCGTCGCGCTCACCCGCTTTTGGGATACTGCCAATGATATTGCCATGGTCTGCGCGACCGTTGCCAAACAGGTTGGCTATCCTAACCCGGATGAAGCCTACGCACTGGGACTGTTCCACAACACGGGCATCCCCCTGATGATGAAACAATTCCCCGACTATCTGGACTTTATGGAAGAGGCATATTCCGGCGAATACGAGCGCATCATTGACGCGGAGAATCGCCAGTATAATACCAATCATTGCGTAGTGGGTTACTACACCAGTAAAGCCTGGAATCTTCCGCTGCATATCTGCCAGGTGATTGCCGAGCATCATAATACACAACGCATCTTTGAAACCAAAGATGGTCGCAATCAGCAGCAGAAAACCTTATTGGCGATCCTAAAGGTGGCCGAACATATTTGCGGCAATTACCGCGTGTTTGGCAATCAGGAGGTAGATTCCGAATGGGAAAACAGTGCCGATGACATCCTTGAGCACCTAGGGCTAAGTACTTACGACATTACGGAGCTGAAGGAACTGGTCAGAGAAATGGGCGCCAACGTCTATTGACGCCCGCCCGCACTATTGGTTTTCTGCCTCGGGTTTGCGGTAAGCCACATCCAGCTCACGCGCAGCCTTAACGTCGTCCAAACGGCGCACTGGCTGTGTGAAAGGCGCTCCAGTGACCAGCTCAGCCGAATCTTCCGCTTCTTTCTGTATCTGGATCATCGCCTCCACATAGCCTTCCAGCTCTTCAATCGACTCCGTCTCAGTAGGTTCGATCAAAAAGCACTCCGGCACCAGCAAGGGGAAGTAGGTAGTTGGCGCATGGTAGCCGTAATCCAGCAGGCGCTTGGCGAAATCCATCGCCGTCACACCCAGCTCTTTCGCTTGCTTGTTTAGCGTGACGATAAATTCGTGCGTTGCTCGTCGCCCTGGATAAGCCAACTTGAAGCCCGCGTTCTCCAGTAACTTGGCCATGTAGTTGGCATTGAGCGTGGAATATTCACCCACGCGGTGCAGACCTTCGCGCCCCAAAAGCACCGCATATACATAGGCGCGCAGAATAATGCCCGCATTGCCCATGAAGGCACTCAAGCGACCAATACTTTCTGGCAAGGCATCGTCGTCCAGCCAGTGGTAACGCTTTTCGCCTCGCTCCTCAGCACAACCGGCAATAGGCGTGGGCAAATAGGGCAGCAAGCGCTCACCCACCGCCACCGGGCCCGAACCGGGCCCACCCCCACCATGCGGTGTAGCAAAGGTCTTATGCAGGTTCATGTGCAGGACATCAAACCCCATATCACCGGGACGCACCTTACCCAAAATGGCATTCAGATTAGCGCCATCATAGTAGAGTAAACCACCCGCATCGTGCACGGTCTTTGAAATCTCTTCGATCTGGCGCTCAAACACACCACAGGTAGAAGGGTTGGTCATCATAATGCCAGCAGTCTGGGGACCCACCGCGTCTTTAAGCGCTTCGAGGTCTACATCGCCGTCCTGCTTGACCGGAATTTCACGCACTTTGTAGCCACACATCACCGCCGTTGCGGGATTGGTACCGTGCGCGGCCTCGGGAACGATGATTTCGGTACGGGCATGATCGTTCCGCGCTTCGTGATACGCCTTGATCATGGCAACCCCGGCAAACTCGCCTTGAGCACCCGCCATAGGGCAAAGCGACACACCAGCCATACCAGTGACTTCTTTCAGAACTTCCTGTAGTTCGTATACACAGGACAAATAACCCTGACTGTGTGATTCCGGTGCCAATGGATGCCGCGCTAAAAAGCCCGGCAAACTGGCCGCACGATGGGCACCGCGCGGATTGTATTTCATGGTACATGATCCCAGTGGGTAAAACTGGGTGTCGATAGAAAAGTTTTTGCGCGAGAGATTGGTAAAGTGACGTACCACCTGTAATTCGGACACCTCAGGCAGGGCTGCTTTGTCCTGACGCAGCAAGTCCTGCGGCAAATCAAGCTCCGCGTTACTACCTGGAACCTGTGAGTGCGCCTTACGACCCGGGGCGCCTTTTTCAAATATCAGCATCAGCCTTCCCCTCCTACTGCCTGAAGCGCTGCTTTGAGCGCCTCTTCATATTTTTGTAGATCGTCTTCGGTTTTCGTCTCGGTCACACAAACCAGCACACTATTCGCCAGCGCGTCGTAGTACTTACGCAGGGCCAGTCCACCCAGCACACCTTGATCGGCCATCTTGGCCAGGATCTGCTCGGCATCACCCTCCAGGTGCATCACAAACTCGTGAAAGCAATGCGTTTGATTACCAAGTTTCACCCCGGGCAGTTTGCCGATACGCTGACGCAGCGCATGCGTATTGGCATGGCTCGCGCGCGCCACTTGCGACAGGCCGTCATCCCCCAACAAACTCATGTAAATGGTCGCAGCCGTAACGGCGAGTCCCTGATTGGTACAGATATTCGAGGTCGCCTTGGAGCGCCGAATATGCTGCTCCCGCGCCTGCAGCGTCAAGGTGTAACCGACCTTGCCTTCAAGATCGACTGTGCGCCCGATAATCCGCCCGGGCATTTGGCGAACAAGTTTATCCGTGCAACAAATAAAACCGAAATAGGGCCCGCCGGAGGCCATGGGAATACCCAGAGGCTGCCCTTCGCCTACAGCAATATCGGCCCCAGCCTCACCCCATTGGCCAGGAGGTGTAAGCACCGCCAGCGAAGTGGGATTGACCACGCCAATCACCAACATGCCTTGCTCGTGCGCCCAGTCAGTCAACTTGTTAACGTCTACAACGCTGCCAAAAAAGTTAGGCTGCGCAATGACCAGTGCGGCGTAATCTTCCCCTGCAAATTTATCCAGCTGCGACATATCCACGGCAAGCGCTTCGGAGTCGATGGGCACTTCATCCAGCTCAATACCCTGATTGCCAACGATACTGTCGGCTGCCTTGCGGTAAAGCGGGTGAATGGAGCTGGCCACCAACACGCGACGGCTCTTGGATTTACGGTTACCACGAATGGCCATGAGTATGGCTTCGGCAAGACCCGAGGCACCGTCATACAGCGAGGCATTGGAAACCGATAGCCCGGTCAACGCACACATCATGCTTTGATATTCATAGATCAACTGTAGGGTGCCCTGGCTGGCTTCTGCCTGGTAGGGCGTGTAGGCAGTCATAAACTCGCCACGCGTGGTAATATCCCACACCGCCGCAGGTATATGATGCTCGTACGCACCAGCGCCAATAAAACACAGTGCACCAGCATCTTTGGCCGCGCGTTCCGTCATACGGCGCATCATTGCCATTTCACTCAGTCCTTCGGGCACTGCATCGAGCGTCCGGGAGCGTAAATGCGCAGGTATTTCATCAAATAGCTGATCAATGCTGTCTGCACCAATCACGTCCAGCATTTTCTGGACATCTTGTTCCGTATGCGGAATAAAAGGCATATATTAACCTCTCAAAATAAAAGTGCCGGTCACTACAACCGGCACCACAACTCACAACACTATCAAGTGATTAGTGATCGTCTGCTTCGCAAACCTCAGCGTAAGCGTCTGCATCCAGCAGGCTGTTCAGCTCTTCGGCATCACTAATTTTGACCTTAAAGAACCAACCATCTTCATAAGGCTCACTGTTGACCGTTTCAGGTGCATCTTCGAGATCTTCGTTAATGGCTATCACTTCGCCACTAACCGGAGAAAAGATGTCAGAAGCGGCTTTTACCGACTCAACCACTCCGGCTTCTTCACCGGCGGCAATCTCCGCACCCACTTCGGGCAATTCGACAAACACCACGTCACCCAACAGATCCTGGGCATGATCCGTGATACCCACGGTCACCGTTGTGCCATCTTCTTCGAGTCGGGCCCACTCATGGCTGGACAGGTATTTCAGCTCTCCTGGGATGTTACTCATAATCCTCTATCCTCAAACTATCTTCTTTTTTCTGATTGTAAACTCTTTGCCCTGCAGCCCTAATGGAAGGGCTCCAGCGACTGAATCTAGTCAAATTTTAACCAAGCACAAGGTGTTCACAAGTTTTTATGGCTAATCTTTGTACACACGCTCGCCATTTCTTACAAATGGTGGCCTGACAATTTTTACCGGTAAGCGCTTGTTACGCACCTCAACCTCAGCGGTCACCGCGTCACCAGCAGGCACTCTGGCCAATGCGACCGAGTAGCCCAGCGTGGGAGAAAAACTACCGCTGGTAATTTCACCTTCGCCCTGTTCGGTGATCACTTTCTGATGACTACGCAGTACGCCTTTACCTTCAAACACCAGCCCCACCAGGCGTCGAGCAACACCCGCTGCTTTCTGCTCCTGCAGAGCGGTTTTGCCGATAAAATCGCGTTCGTCGGACCAAGCGATGGTCCAGGCCATATTGGCTTCAAGAGGCGAAATCGTCTCATCCATGTCCGAACCATACAGATTCATACCCGCCTCGAGACGCAAAGTATCGCGGGCACCAAGGC
>JBFHVM010000083.1:0-11103 GCA_041589495.1 Oleiphilaceae bacterium
CGCATGAGACCTTCAGAGTCCCGGATTTTTGCACTCGTCGCATTTTGCGGCGCCTTTCTTTTAAGTGGCTGTGCCTCAGATGATGACCCGGCCCCGGTCAACAGCAAAAATTTTAATACTCTCAACATCTTCTACACCGATTACGATCCGGGCGACACCGCTACAATCAGCAACGAAATCTTCTCCTACAATGCGAACACCGGTCTCAGCAGCTCATTAGGCATGTTCGACAAAGGCGAGAATAAGTTTCTGGCTCTGGACACCGATCTGGAAAAACAGGGCTACGAACACGGCGTGCATACGCACATGGGTACGGTATATCTGCTCGACTACGATAAAGACGTGAGCAATCGCCGCAAAGCCATTATAGAAACGGCCACCGATGCCGAAGTTTGCGCACTTCACCCAATGCGTGTGGCCGATGAATCATCAAGGGATGCAACAGAAATCAAGCAGGCGTACGAGAGAGACTTGTTCGGTTTCTTCATTGAAGTAAGTGAACCCAACACCCCTTGTGTTGCGAATGCCAATATTATTTATCAGGTTGAATTTGAACCCGAAGCGAGATCGAACGGCTATAAGGTATCCTTCACCGAAAAAGACTACTCTCTGGTAAACGGCAGCGTTCTGATCAACTTCAACAAAGACGGCTTGGGGCTCGGACAAACAGCCGCCGAGTTCAGTAGCGGCTATATGGGCTTCAACCCCTCTAATAATACCTTATTGATGTATGATCAGGATAATATGCCAATCTGGACCTACGCGTTTGCAATGCCCGTGGGTGAGTTTGAGGTGATCCAGGCAACACGAAAACTGGTTCTGATGCGAGCAGATATGGATCTGTACGTCTTGGATGCTGCGACCCTATTCTCTTTAGGCAGAACCAATGACGAGACCTCGCCATCACTGCCTGCCAAAAGCGAAATAAGCAACCTGTTGCAAAACGCAAATTATACTCTGACTAATGCCTCCTCGCTCGACGAAGCAGCGCTCTCGGACACAAGTCGCTTGTTTATAATTGATGGTACAGATGTACTCCGATACAACATTAACTCCGAGGACTTTATCAGCCTTTCTCCCTCTGTGATAAGCGGTCAAACCGACCTTACGGCAACCATCAGAGAAGACGACGACCGAATTTATCTCATCAAAACCAACGCCAGTGGCCAACTTCTATCCGCTCTTTCTCAAAACGGCACGAGCGAGGTAACTCTGGTTTCCTCTGCCAGCCGCATACAGGCCCAAGCGGTAAAAGGAGACTTAATCGCCAACATTTACCAGAACGCTGGCAATACAATTGAAACCCGGGCTTGGGACACAACTTTAACTGAAAAAACCTTCCCCAACAGCATGGCCATTTTTGCCAATGACCGCAGTAGCTTTGAGCAAAGCGCTTATATCGCCGCGTCCGGGGTAAGCCCCGACATCAGCGGTTTAATACAGGCAGAGCTTTATGAATTCGATTACGACGAAGAGGATGGCCAGCGAAAACTGACTGATGCAGAACGCACTGATTCGGAGGAAGGATTACGCATAAGCTATAGCCTGGGCGAATTAGACAATGCCCTGTATAGCAGCGAATCCTTGATTATCGTTAATGACGAGTATGCACTGTTCAGCTACCAAGATCGTAACGACAATATTCGCAATGTTTTCTTTAACCCAAGCGAGCGCGACTCTCTGGACACTCTTTCAGAGCAAAACAGCTTTCTCAGGATTAAGCCTTGAGGAGCTGACCAACAGATGCCGATGCTTTCATCCCTATTCAGATCCAATCTGGTACGCGTTACCGCTGTCCTCTCGCTTGCCGTTTTCACATACGGATGCAGCGATACCGGTACGCGAGGCCAAAGACCCGACATCCCCGAAGTTGACCCCAACGTAAATCCCTTTATTGTAGGCAATGAGCTTTATAGCTTTTTTCTTGATGACGAAGGCGTCGGAACGGTCGAAAAGATTTTTACGATCCAGGAAAACTCTTTGGTTGTCGCTCTCGACACCGATCGCGCAGTAGATGTAGAAACAAGCAGCGATACAACGGAACAAGCTCGTAATCCGGCACCAGAATTTATCGTTATTGCACAAGATAACAAGCTCAGCGCATTTGAGCTGGAAACCCAGCACACGCACGAGCTGATCGACTTTCAGAATCCTAAGCTGGTAGAGACATCTTACATTTGCGACATTCAACCGGTAACAGGTTTTGATAGCGAACTTTTTCTGGACGGAATAAGCGCATTGATTGATGAAGAAGCCGTATATGTGCGCAGCTCAGTAACCGAATGTTCCAGTTCCGAACCAGACGATTTTCGGCATTACCAAGTAGATTTTGAAGAAAGCGATGAAATCTACACCGTCCGCCTGTTGAAGTCGACATCTAGCAATAATGGCTCCGAAGAGCGCAAACTGGTTACGGAACGAAGAGCCGAATTAAAGGGCCGCCGCGTAGCTATAGAAGCCAACCTGATGTATGCCTTCAATCCGCTGCTGGATGAAAACAATACCCGCGCAGGATATTTAGGCCCAGCCCCTCTGCTCAACACATGGGCCATGTACATATTTAACGCAGAACTACGCGACGCCCGAAAAAATTGGACACTGCAAGACAACGGTTTTTCAGCTCAAATTGCGTCCATTACCAGCGAAAGCATGATTACCACCACATTTACGCGCTTGGATCGTCGCAGTAATTTCACTTCGGTCGGCACCAATAACGTAGCAATAGATAGAGACAATACAACTGTTGTCTTCTCGCTCGACAGTCTTTTTGATGACGACCTCGAAGCAGAGCGGCAGGCAAGCATCGACGCGCCGCTGCATACTTTCTCGAGCAGTGATCGAAGACAAACGTTTTACGCGCCAGATAACCACTGGTATGTCGCAGACGGTCAGCAAATTTATTTCGTGAACAATACGGGGCAAAAGACGCGAGTCAAAAACCTGGCAACCGAAAGCCTCCTTGATTTTGAACTATACTTGGCAAATGGATTAGCGGTTAAAAAGTACTACCCGGATGGCAGCAGCGCACTCACCTATTTCGCGCCCGGCAGCATTTCGGAACAAACCATCGTTCCCAGAACGATGGCATCATTTAACGTTCGCACAGATGAGACACAGAACTTCCTTGCCATAGAGCAAAAAAGCGAGTCTCCCGCCACCATTACTAGCAAAAAAATTGTGCCTGGGGTGGGGCTTGGCACAACAACAGCCAATCAATTATTTGCCGAACTTTACTCTCATAAAGGAACAGCCGAGCTTGATTTTTCGATTCAGTATGTGAGAAGCGAAACCACCGTGCTATCTCCACTCACAGGGGAGCCCGTTCTGTTTGAACCTGTTCTGTATATTGATGACCAAGCCGTTGCACGGGTTCCTGATATCGTGGGATATGTACACGGCATCTACGAATTCGATGAAAGATACGGTTACATCGTGACATCCCGCAGCGACGCAGATAGCGAGCATTTTCAGATATACTTCTTCGACCCACTGGACTTTGTGACCAGCGAGGAGCTCTCTGAAGAAGCCCCCTTACAACGCATGCAACTGATGTACGACTCAGAGAACCCACCGGTAGAAGACGAGGACGAATAATCAGGCGCCGATCACAACCGGTTCAATTTCCAGAGCAACACCGAAAGCCTGCAAGACATCATTCTGTACCTGCTGCGCGAGTTTCAGTACATCCCCCTGGTTGGCACCGCCATGATTCACCAGCACCAGCGCCTGATGCTCGTGCATACCCACACTTTCTTCTCGATAACCTTTCTTACCCACTTTCTCAATGAGCCAACCGGCGGCGAGCTTAAACATGTTTTTAGACTGAGGGTAAGCAACAAGATCTGGATAGCGGGATTTAAGCTCGCAGTATAAAGTCTCGCCGACCACCGGGTTTTTAAAAAAACTGCCCGCGTTGGGCAATACTGCCGGATCAGGGAGTTTGCTTTGACGAAGCGCGATCACCCTATCTCTCACCTGCTGAGAAGTCAGCTTAGGCGTAGCAGAGAGCACCTCCAGACCAGCGTAGGCAAGCGAGAAGGGACGTGATTGACACAAAATTAACGCAACTCGCAGTATAAAATAGCGACCTGGCTGTCGCTTAAAGATACTGTCCCGGTAGGCAAATTCGCATGCCTCACGGGATAGCCTGACAACTTTACCCTTCGCACAATCGAAGGCTTCAACCCAATTGAGCACCTGACACAACTCGACTCCGTAGGCACCAATATTCTGTACGGGCGCCGCACCAACTGTGCCAGGTATCAAAGACAAGTTTTCGAGTCCTCGCCACCCCTTGGCGACCGTTTCGGCCACCAGTTCATCCCAACACTTTCCCGCGTCTACTACAAGACCGATATCATCAGCCTTGCGTGTCACCGAAGCAGTAGTACCCGTATGCGTTAAAACGGTTTGATCAAGATCGGGGGGTAGAACTAGATTAGTGCCACCACCAAGCAGCAGATAGGACTCAGCAAATACCCCTTGGTCGAAACAGGCCAAAACATCAGCATCGTTTTCTATACTAACAAGCCGCTTAGCACGGCAAGCTAGAGCAAGCGAATTTCGCTCGCTTAAGTTGGCGTGAGCAATCACCTTCATTGCTTCAATCGCTGATCCAAATGTCGCAGCAAACCCGCACTCGCCGCCTCTACCAGATCAAACACCTCTCTGAAACCGTCTTCGCCACCGTAGTAGGGATCAGGCACCTCACTCAAATGAGCACTGTCAGCATAGCTTAAAAACAGCTCCACACGACTTATGGAATTGGCAGGCTGCATCGCTTTGAGATCGCTCAGGTTTTGCTTATCCATTGCCAGGATATAGTCATAGATTTCGAAGTCAGCGGGCCTTACCTGCCGCGCACGCAAAGCAGACAGATCCACACCTCTACACCGGGCCTCAGCCTGCGCGCGCTGATCAGGCGGATTACCAACATGCCAGGCTCCGGTGCCCGCCGAATCAACCTCAATCCGCCCAGCGAGCTCACTCCCGGCCAAAGCATGTTCAAATACGCCATGCGCTGTGGGCGAGCGACAGATATTACCCAAGCAGACGAAGAGAACCTTAAGCATGTTTGTTCCGTTCGGAAAAATAGGCGCGCACCCGCTCCAGATCTTCTGCGGTGTCTACACCTCCAGGCAGTGCCTGCAGGGCCAGCGTGATATGGATACTCTCACCATTGGATAGCACACGCAGCTGCTCCAGTTTCTCTACCTGCTCAGTCATGCTCGGAGGCCAAACGACAAAGCGCTTTAGAAGTTCTACGCGGTAGGCGTACAAACCGATATGACGATAATACTCCGCACGAGGCGGTAAATGCGGATCAAAGGATTTACCGAATGCCTCTCTGGCCCAGGGAATCGGCGCACGGCTGAAATAATTCGCCTTGCCAAAGCGATCAAACACCACCTTCACAATGTTGGGATTTAACACCTGGTCGACATCGTGGATACGTTCACAAAGCGTCGCCATACTGGACTCTGGGTTAGACTCCAGATTAACCGCCACCTGATCAATGAGCTTGGGCGGAATGAGTGGCTCGTCGCCCTGCACGTTAACTACGATTTCCTCTTCATCCAACTCCAGCTTACGCACCACCTCTTCGAGGCGATCGGTACCCGAGGGGTGATCCGCCGAAGTCATGACCACCTCAGCATCGAATGCCTCGCAAACATCCGCGATGCGCTGATCGTCGGTCGCCACCACTACCCGCGAAGCAGAGGCTTTGCAGGCCTGCTCATACACGCGCTGGATCATGGTTTTACCGGCAATCTCCAGCAAGGGTTTTCCTGGCAGGCGAGACGAAGCGTAACGCGCCGGTATCACAATGGAATAAGGAGTCATGTGCCGCTCTCTACTTGAGTTTCTCGTCCGTTGTCAGCGTGCGCGCTTCCGATTCCAGCATGACCGGAATATTGTCTCGCACCGGAAAGGCCAGCGCATCGGCTCGACAAATCAATTCACTGCGCTCGCGATCATAGATCAACTCGCCCTTGCAGCAGGGGCAGGCCAATATGGCCAACAATTTTTTATCCATCACCAATTCCACTTATGATTTTTCATGGTGCTTATGTACACGACATTCCAGTATGCGCGTTTGCAAAAACGCATAAAAGTCCGTGTTAAGCTCAGCTTCAACGGGCAACACCCACGCATTTTCAAGATATAGATTGCGACATTTCACCGCATCTTTTGCGGTCATCACAACAGGTAATGCCTCTCTAAACGCAAAATCCGTTTCCTTAAAGCAATGGTGGTCGGCCTTCGCATGTGGAATCACCTCATAGCCTAACTGCGTCAAGGTATCGAAAAAGCGTTGTGGGTGACCAATGCCTGCCACCCCATGCACCCGCGCAGGCGGCTCTGGTGGCCTAACAACCGCCCGGGAAGCACTTTGATTCAAGGGTATCAGATCCTGCGATTGCAGAGTCATATTGAACACCGATACACCATCGAGACTGCCTTGGGGTGGTGTTGCACCGTTGCTGCCATTCACCACCAGACAGTCAACCTTCTGTAGGCGCTGCAGAGGTTCCCGCATAGGCCCGACCGGAAGAAGAAAACCGTTTCCCCACCAACGCTTGCCATCTACGACGCAAATTTCGACATCTCTTTGCATTCGGTAATGCTGCATGCCATCGTCGGCAATGACGACATCGCAACCCTGCTCCTGTAATGTCGCAATTGCCAGCATACGGTCTGTACACACGACGATCGGGCAGGAAACCTGACCCGCCAGCATTGCGGGCTCATCCCCCACTTGTGAGGCATCATCACCAGCCGAAACCTGCCACGGCTGCACGTGCCTGGTTTGGGCACCATAGCCTCGACTGACCACCCCTGGTTGCATACCCTGGCTTTGGAACTGTTTAACCAATGCCGCAACCAAAGGCGATTTACCGGTCCCTCCAACGGTGATATTGCCAACCACCACCACGGGGACATCCGCTTTATACGACTGCAGCCATCCACACTGATAAGCCAAGCCTCGGGCTGCAATAACACAGCGATATAACAAAGAGAGTGGCCACAGGAGCATTAGCAGCGGTGATTTGTGCTGCCATGCCCGCGTGACGCGTGTCGCCAAACTCATTCGTGCAGAGATCCTGAACCGTCAGCCTGACTCAATCGATACAATTTGGCATATTCGCCTTCACGAGCGAGCAATTCACCATGCGTACCTTCTTCAACAATATGACCTTCGTCCATCACCACGATGCGATCGGCTTTTTCGACGGTAGACAGGCGATGCGCAATCACGATCGTTGTGCGCCCTTCCATCAGACGTTCCAGCTCCTGCTGAATCAACTTCTCTGATTCGTTGTCCAGCGCTGAAGTTGCCTCATCCAGGATGAGAATGGGGGCATCCTTGAGCAAGGCGCGCGCGATCGCGATACGCTGGCGCTGCCCACCGGAAAGCGAGATGCCGTTGTCACCTACAATCGTGTCGAAGCCTTGGTCCTTGTTTTGAATAAAGTCCAAGGCATTGGCTTTGGCGGCTACGGATTCAATTTCTTCTCGCGGAGCATTTTCGAGGCCACCATAAGCGATATTCTTTGCGACCGAATCATTAAATAATGTAACGTGCTGCGTCACCAGAGCAATCTGATCACGCAGGGAACGCAGGGTATACGAGTTGAGTTTTTCGCCATCAAGCCGGATTTCGCCCCCAGTCACCTCATAAAAGCGCGGAATCAAGTTGGCGAGCGTAGATTTACCACTCCCGGAGCGGCCTACCAGAGCGACCGTTTCGCCGGGTTTAATCGTGAGATTAATCCCTTTCAGTACGTCGCGATCATCTTCACTGTAAGCAAAACGCACGTCGTCGAAGACCAGTTCGCCTTGAACTTTTTTCGCCAGCAAGCGGCCTGCATCTTCTTCAGGTGGCGCATCCATCACGCGGAACAGATCTCTGGCTGCGGCCACGCCACGCTGAATCTTCTCGTTTACCTGAGTCAGCTGGCGAATGGGTTTCGCCATCGTCGAGGCGGCGGCAATAATCACGACAAAGCTGCCAGCGGTCATGTCACCGCGCACTTCGGGCGCCAGCGCCAGCCAAACCAGAATGGCAATCGCCAGCGCAACCAACAATTGAATAACCGGTGTGGAGACAGTTTTGGTCAGTTCCATTTTAAGGCTTTGGCGAAGATTGTATTCGCTGGCATCGCTGAATCGGCGCTGTTCATATTCTTCGCCACCAAAAATACGCACCACACGAAAACCATTCACCACTTCTGACGTAACATGCGTGACGTCACCCACCGAGCTCATGATGCGTTTGCTCAGCTTACGAAAACGCTTACTGACATAACTCACCACCAGGCCGATGAAGGGCCCCAGACAGAAAAATATCAGCGTTAACTTCCAGTTCTCCATAATCATGACGATCATGAGGCCAATTACGGTTAGCCCCTCCCGGAAGATCACGGTAATGGCATCGGTCGTGGCCGACGACACCTGCTCTACGTTATAGGTAATACGGGAGATCAGATGCCCGGACGAGTTGGAATCGAAGAAGCGACTCGGGAGACGTAGATAGCGATCGAAGATTTCGGTACGTATCTTATGTACGATATTGCGCCCCACATAGGCAATAAAATAGCTACCCAGAAAGCCACCCAAACCACGCAGGGCAAAAAGCCCCAAAATGATCGCAGGTAATAGCAGACGATTCTCGTCGGTAGGGTTTTCGACAGTCTGAATGACAAAATCGAGTGCTTTGGCCATCAGCGCGCTGGCGCCCGCATAGATGGCGTTGCCGATAATGCTCAGAATAAAGAAGAATTTGAGTGGCTTGAGATAAACCAGCAGCCGGCGATAGACATCCCAATTGGAATCGTCCATCTCCGGCAGCATGTCTGCGCCCTGTTTCATATTGTTCTCTCTTCAGCGCGCCTATTCGGCGTCGACATTGCGCTGCGTCGTAATACTCAACTGCACAAATCCCAGCTGACCGGCAACATCCATGACACGCACCACAAACTCATGCGCAGTCTTGGCATCGGCTGTAATGATAAAGGGCACTTTGGTATCGCCGTTTGATAGCTTCTCGATGGCTTTTTTCAGGGTAGCTTCCTGATTGTTCACCAAAGGCCTGTCATTGACAGAAAAGTCACCCTGCGCATTGATAATCACCTCAATTTCATCGACCGTGGGTTTAGCCGGTTCACCACTGGATTGTGGCAAATCTATTTCAAGGTGGCTTTCCTTGGTAAAGGTGGTCGATACCATAAAAAAGATCAGCAGCAAAAAGACGACATCAATCAATGGCGTCAAATTGACCGAGACTTCTTCTCCGGCTTGGCGTTTGAATTTCAAGAGAGCTGCTCTCCGGAGTGAGTGGCTTCGCGATCACCGTGGACGATTTCTACCAAACGCAGGGCATCCTGTTCCATATCCACCACTATCTCGTCAACGCGGCGTAAGAAGTAACGGTGGAAGATCAGCGCAGGAATAGCGACCGTAAGACCGGCTGCCGTGGTAATAAGCGCTTCGGAGATACCACCCGCCAGAGCAGCGGCATTACCTGCACCTTCAAGCTGAAGCTGCGCAAACACTTTGATCATACCGATGACGGTACCCAGCAATCCCAACAAGGGAGCAATCACCGCGATCGTGCCCAATGCAGTCAGAAAGCGCTCCATTTCGTGCACCACGTGGCTGGCTTCTTCCTGAATACTTTCTTTCATGATTTCGCGGCCATGCTTGGCGTTGACCAATCCCGCGGCCAGAACACGACCAATGGGTGCAGCCTCTTTAAGCTCACGCAGACGCTTGGAGTTGAGTTCCTTCTTTTTGATCCAGCCCCATAGATCGTTCACCAGCGATTTGGGGGCGAGGCGACTGACACGCAGCGTCCAGAACCGCTCGATGATAATCGCCAGCGCCAATACGGAACAGAGCAGCAAGGGGAACATGATAATGCCGCCCGGTTTCAATAAATCCAACACGAAGCTTTCTCCTGGAAAAATAATCGCTTTGTTATTAAGGGCTATGCGCCCGCATTTTTGTGGCGTTACTTTATCATACTGAGCGGCTAAGAAAACCACCCTGCCAGCTCATCGTGTAAGCGCATGCGTTGCCTGCCGGGTTTCGAAGCCATCATACAGCCAGAAGGCACGACGAAGACTCCGTTCAAATGTGAGCGTATAGCCAGCAACTGATGTCGCATCACGGTTAAAGTACAAGGCCCCCAAACGCCCCACATGCAAAGGAATCGCCCCCATTAAATGGATGCGTTCAATTACATCAGCATGTGGGTGACCAAACCGACTGAATGCCGGTGCCGGCAGCACCACATAGTCGGGTTTTACATGTTTAAGCAGAGCAATGGATGTCGCGTTGCGAGAGCCGTGATGCCCCGCCACCAGCACATCCGCCTCAATATCGCGTACGCTACGCAAAAAATGTCGCTCCGCACCCGCCTCTAAATCTCCCATCAGCAGCATGCGCACTCCCCCCATTTGTACGCGCACCACACAGGATCGCATATTGGCATTCAATGCCTCCGATGGTGGCGCAACATAGATGACTTCGATTTGCCAGTCTCCTGATCGCCAACGCATTCCTGGCTGGCAGGCCTGCGCTGAATGGGTAAAATCGTGGCGTTCGGGTTCGCCAGCCCACAAAAACTCAGGTCGCAAGACATCGATAATCTGTTGCGCACCACCCACGTGATCGCTATCACCATGACTCAAGATCAGACCACGCAAGTCATTTTCCATACCCTGCCCCCGAATGTAAGGCATGAGTTCCTGCACCGTTAAACTGTTGCTTTGCCAGGCAGGCCCCAGATCGTACCACCAATGCCCCCAGTGCCCCGACAACATCACCGCAAGCCCCTGCCCGGCATCCCAAACCAGAATTTTGTCTTTCTGCGGAGGTGGCAAAAATGGTGACACCACAATACAAACCAAAGCAGCTGCAAGCAGCAAGGAATACACCCTGTAAGCCCGAATCACCAAAAGCAGCATCACCAACGCAGTCACCACGCCCCATAGAAGATCGTTTTTTACTCCATTAATAGGCCATTGCACTGCAGACATGGAGGCAAAAAATTCCAAAAGCACGTGCATAGCCTCATTGGCCACTGCAAGACCTACC
>JBFHVM010000084.1:0-11052 GCA_041589495.1 Oleiphilaceae bacterium
AAGCAAGTGGTGAAGTGAGTTATTGCCGAGTAACGGAGTCTGAACTCAATCACAAATCGTTGGAAAACAAGTTGTGTAATCGCGTGCTTCTGGCAAATTATGGCGCAGAGAATGTTGCAAGGGTGACAATCAATATTCCATTTCACTTTCAGCCCCATTAGGTGAGATAAGAATAGCTCTGTGCGCACCATTCTCCAAGATCACAAGAATCAGCGTTATGGAGTCAGTGGTGGCGAAACAAAAACAACTACGCCAAAACAAACATGCATCGCCCGTTCCCGGCTTTAGTCAAAGCCTGGGTGACACTGGAAAGCTGGTGTTTTCCTGGATGCAACAGGCAGTGAATTATCATCGCCAGGGAGCTTTAGCTAATGCGGAGCAGCTATATCGAAAAGTGCTATCCGTTGATGCGCAACATCTTGATGCCAAACAATACCTTGCTTCAATTGCACAAAGTACAGGTCATCTTAAGGCTGCCATAGCGCTATTCAATGAAGTTATTCGGGTTGATCCCCGGCGTTACCAAGTGCATTTTTTTCTTGGGGATCTCTACGAGAAAATGTCTCAGCACGAAGCGGCAGTGCGGGCCTACAAAGAGAGCGTTAAGGTAAAACCCGCCTTTATTGAGGGTTGGAACAATCTTGGATTGCTGTACAAAGACCTGTTTCGATACGAAAAAGCGATCGCCTGCTTCAAGAGTGCCCTAAAAACGCAGCCGAACAATGGCTTTACATGGAGTAATCTGGGTAATGCGCTAAAAGATTGTGGCAAAATGGATGAGGCCGTTTCGGCCCTAAAGAAGGCCACAGAGGTTCAGGAAGGTCTGGGTGCCGCCTTTTCCAATTACCTCATGAGTCTTAACTATTTGCCAGCGATTACCAATGAGCGCCTGTATCTGGAGCACATTGAGTGGCCAAAACATTGCCCGTCAAATATTAAACCTAATCGCTTTGATTTCAGCGACCACTCTTTCGCTGCAGACCGGGTGTTACGCGTTGGGTATGTTTCTCCCGACATGCACCAACACTCGGTTGCCTATTTTTTTGAGCCCTTGCTGAGCAATCACACTAGTCGGGTTGAGACCTTTGTCTATGACTCAAATGACAAACATGATGCTGTGAACCAACGATTACGACAAAAAGCCAATCACTGGAGGCAAGTGAAGAATCTTGGCGATGTGGAATTGGCCGAACTCATTCATCAGGATGAAATCGATGTTCTGATTGATCTGTGTGGGCACATGGCGGATAACCGTATGGCTGTCATGTTGCAAAAGCCCGCGCCCATGCAGGTAACCTGGTTAGGTTATCCGAATACCACCGGTTTGCCACAAGTGGATTACCGAATTACCGATAACATTGCAGACCCGGATTCAGAAAAGTATCACTCTGAAGCGCTCCTGCATCTGGAAACCGGATTTTTGTGCTATACCGGTGAGCAATCTGCACCGGTACCTGCTAAGCCCCCGCATCACACCAATGGCCAATTCACCTTTGGTTGCTTTAATAATGTCGTCAAAATTAACAACGTGGTGATCGAGGCTTGGGCGCGTATTTTAAAGTCCTGTGAAAACAGTCGGCTGTTTCTAAAATCGCCGCAACTTGGCGACGAAAGTATGCGTGCGCGTATTATCGAGCAGTTTGCGCAAGCAGGAGTAACTGAAGACAGGCTTCTGCTAAAAGGCTTTATAAATGAATCTACACATCACCTTTGCGCCTATAACGAGGTTGATGTAGCGCTCGATACCTTTCCCTACAATGGCACTACCACCACTTGTGAGGCTATGTGGATGGGTGTTCCTACACTTACTATCAAAGGCACTCGTCATGCAGCGCGTGTCGGTGCGAGTATTTTGTCACGTTTAGAGCTTAATGAATTCGTTATGGATTCTATCGATGGCTACGTAGAAAAAGCGATCGCCTTGTATAAGCAGCCAGAAACCTTGGCTGCCTATCGAGAGGGACTTCGTGATCAAATGATGCAGAGCGTTTTGTGTGATGGAGCTGCGTTTGCTAATGCCTTTGAAACTGAGTTGCGGCAGGCCTGGAAAGGCCTGTGCAAGTCAGCGTGATGAAGTCGCTCCAATCTGGGCTTAGTGCTTTTATTGTTCGATAGTGATGCGTGGGAGTATCGGTTGTTCTAGTGTCACCTTGTCAGTGGGGGCGATCACTTTTGCTTCACCGGAAACAACCAACTCATCTTCTTGATTGCGAACCTCGCAATCAAGAATAACGCGATTGCGATCCTGTTTTTCTTTCACCGTCAGCTTCACCGTCAGGGTATCACCCAGCTTGACCGGCAACTTAAACTTGAGCTCCTGCTCCAAGTGAATCGTGCCGGGGCCGGGAATGACGGTAGAAAGAGCTGCGGAAATGAGAGAGCCGGACCACATTCCGTGGCCAATACGCTGTTTGAATGTGCTATGGCTGGCAAATTCCGGATCAAGTGATACGGGATTAACATCGCCAGAGGCCGCAGCGAACAATACCAGCTCCTCATCGGTGAGGCTTTTGGTAAACGTCGCGTAATCGCCAGTGTGAAGCTCTTCGTAAGTGATATTTTCTAATGCGCGCATAGGTTAGTGACCGACTATTGCTTGATACTTGTTTCTAAAGCATAGGCCACATTTGTCGGCATTCAAAAATCTTCGCACTGCACCGCGTCTAAATGTGGCAAACTATGCGCCACTTCACGTCAGTATATTAATTTGATCAATTATTGCGCATGTCTCAAAGCTTCAATACCGAACAACTCAGTCAAACGGTCACGCTAAAGGATTTTCGGCATATTCAGCGCCGTATACAGGAAATTAATAAAACGCCTAGTTCAGCTGAAAAAGCGAAGCTGCAAGACAAACTTGATAGTTATGTTCAAGAGGCCGGGAATCGGTTTGCGCAAAGGCAACAAATCTCCTGTCTGATCGCATACCCCGAAAGTTTGCCGGTGGCCCAGCGTGCAGGCGAAATTAAAAAAGCCATTGAATCCAATCAGGTGGTCATAGTTGCGGGTGAGACCGGATCCGGTAAGACCACGCAATTACCCAAAATTTGCCTTGAGGCGGGATTAGGGCGTTATGGATTAATCGGCCACACTCAACCCAGACGTCTGGCAGCGCGCTCTGTAGCCAATCGATTAGCTGAAGAAATGCAGGTAACGCTGGGCGACGTGGTCGGTTTTCAGGTGCGATTTACCGACGACGTGAGCGATAGAACGCTAGTAAAGGTAATGACAGACGGGATACTGCTCAGCGAGATTAAGCGCGATCCTTATCTTAATAATTATGACTGTATTATTGTCGATGAGGCCCATGAACGAAGTCTTAATATTGATTTCCTGCTTGGTTACCTTAAACAGCTGCTACCCAAGCGCCCAGAGCTTAAACTGGTTATCACTTCGGCAACGATCGATGTAGAGCGCTTTTCCGAGCATTTTGGTAAGGCCCCCGTGGTGCAAGTTGAAGGAAGGTCTTACCCGGTTGATGTTATTTATCGACCACCGATTGAGCAAGGTGAAGATGCGCAGGCGGGTTTACCTGAACAAATTGCGCAAACACTCGAAGAAATCGTCGATGAGGAGAAAAGTCGCGGCTGGGGTATGGGTGATGTTCTGGTTTTCTTGCCGGGCGAGCGTGAAATACGTGAGGTGGCGAGGCATTTAAGGCACCTGGATTGGCGTGATACCGAAATAACCCCATTGTACGCGCGCCTTAATAGTGCCGAGCAGCAAAAAATATTTAGCCCGCATCGAGGGCGGCGTGTTGTATTGGCAACCAACGTAGCTGAAACCTCGATCACTGTTCCTGGGATTCGTTATGTCATCGATCCCGGCCTGGCAAGACTCTCTCGCTACAGTGTGCGTTCCAAACTTCAGCGTTTACCTATCGAAGCCATTTCCCAGGCCAGTGCTAACCAGCGAGCGGGCCGGTGTGGTCGTGTCGCAGAGGGTATTTGTTATCGTTTGTACAGCGAGCAGGATTTTCTCGGCCGACCGGAGTTTACAGACCCTGAAATTCTGCGCACTAACCTGGCGGCCGTAATTCTCAAAATGCTCGACTTGGGGTTGGGTGACAGCGTACGCTCATTCCCATTCATTGAGCCGCCGGATCATCGATTATGGAACGATGGCTTTAAACTTTTGTTCGAACTCGGCGCTGTAAATGCCCGCCACAAATTAAGCCGTTTAGGGCGCAGGCTCTCCCATTTGCCCGTTGATCCCAGGCTTGGACGAATGGTTTTGGAAGCCGATAGCTATGGCTGTCTTAATGAGGTGTTAATCATTGTCAGCGCGCTGGCGATACAGGACCCTCGTGAGCGGCCTGCAGACAAGCAACAGGCTGCTGACCAGTCGCATGCCGACTATAAAGATAAAGACTCGGACTTTGTTAGTCTGCTGAATCTTTGGAACCATTTCGAAGCAAAACGTCAGGAACTGGGTAGTAACCAGCTAAAACGTTATTGCCAAAAGCGTTACCTTTCTTATGTGCGAATGCGCGAATGGCGAGATCTACATCGCCAATTGTTGTTAGCCTGCCGTCAAATCAAGTGCAGCGTGAATAACGCAGCAGCCGATTATGACTCCGTGCACAAGGCGCTCTTAAGCGGCCTGTTGGGGCACGTTGGCAATCATGACGAAAGGCGTGAGTACAAGGGGTGCAGGAATAGACGCTTCCAGATCTTTCCGGGTTCAGCGCTGGCTAAGACCAAGCCTAAATGGCTAGTGGCTGCCGAGTTGATCGAAACGTCTCAGGTCTATGCGCGTGTTTGTGCGCGTATCAATGTGGATTGGATTGAGCCGCTGGCAGAACATCTGGTGAAGAAGTCCTGGAGTGAGGCCCATTGGCAGAAAAAACGAGGTCAGGTGCTTGCCTATGAAAAGGTGAGCCTTTACGGGCTTGAAATCGTCTCGCGTCGTTTAATCAATTACGCCAAAATCAATGAGATAGAGGCCCGGGAGATTTTTATTCGATCTGCCTTGGTTGAAGCGGAATATGATTGTCGTATAGCGGAGATTAAGGCCAATCGTCGTTTGGTCGAAAAACTTGAAGCCATCGAAGACAGAACGCGTCGAAGGGATGTGTTGGTCGATGATGAGGCCTTGTATGGGCTTTACGACAAGAGGATTCCTGCTCATATCGTTAGTGCCGCCAGTTTTGAGAAGTGGGTGAAAACCTTGCCCGAGGGCGAGCGTAAATCCTTGCTTATTTCTCGCGAAGAATTACAGCGTGAGCAGGCTGCGGACTTTGATCCAGCATTATTTCCCGACCATCTCGAAAACAACGGGATTCGATTTCCGTTAAGTTATCACTTTAATCCGGGTGAGCAGAATGATGGTATCACGCTTGGTGTGCCGGTAAGCGCGGTACGACAAATTACAGCCGGACGTATCGAACGCTTGGTGCCTGGTCTGTTGCGTGAAAAATGCTTGCAATTGATCAAACAGTTGCCTCGCACGCTGCGTAAACACTGCGTTCCTGTACCCGATCTGGTTGATAAAATACTGCCTGAATTGGAATCACGAGACGATAACCTGCTTGAAGCGCTCACAGGCTTGCTCAAAAGACATAAAGGTATCGACGTCCCCTACGACGCCTGGCAGCCTGAACTTCTCGATGACCATTTACGCTTTAATCTGCAGATACTCGACACAAATGGCAGGGTATTGGAGCAGGGGCGAGATCTGGTTAGCCTAGTAGATAAGGTTGAGCACTTGATAGATGCGGTGCCGTCTGCGCAGGCGAATACTCTAGAAACTATTCAGGCCCAGGAATGGTTGTTCGGCGATATTCCTCAAAGTATCGACGTAAAGCAGGCGGGTATTGGGATGGCGATGTATCCAGCCTTGCTCGACAAGCAAAAACATGTCGAGAACGTGCTAGTATCGAACGCTGGCAAAGCGGAGTATCTGACCATATTAGGTATCGCACGCCTTTATCTGTTTCGCCTTGCTGATCAGCGCCAAATGCTCGAAAAACAATTAAATAATCTCAAAAAGATCGGGCTTTATTACGCTCCGGTAGGGCAGGCCAGACAGCTCTATGATGATTTTTTTCTTGCATCTGCTCGACAGCATTTTTTAGATGGCAAACCGCTACCGAGGGATAAGTCCACCTTTGATGCAGTGTGGGAGCAGCACCGCGGTGATTACGTTGATGCCACGCGGGAATTTGCTTTACTGGTCGAACGTATTCTCGCGTCCTTCCACGATCTCATGAAGCAGTTAAAGGGCAAAATGAATCTCAGTCTTGCCATGCCAATGGCCGACCTGCAGCATCAGTTATCGCATCTAATTTTTCCCGGTTTTTTAGCCGGATCGGGTGCACAACGTTTGGAGCAATATCCTCGCTATCTAGAGGCAGCCGTTATTCGCATGGATAAAATGCCACGTGAGATGGGTAATGAGCGTAAGTACGTGCCTGAGTTAACGCAGTGGTGGAAGCAATACGAAGAACGTAAGAAATTATTGGAAAAACAAGGGATTTACGATCCCGCGCTCGAGGAATTCCGCTGGATGCTGGAAGAGCAAAGAGTTTCTTGGTATGCCCAGCAGCTCGGTACAGCCGTGACTATCTCACCCAAGCGGCTGGCGCGACAGTGGGAGACTGTCAGGAAGGCCTAAGATGCTGCAGCTTGACGGTTGCCAGATAATCAACGGCCTTGGCTAAAATATTCATTGTGTTTCGTTAGCTGGCGAATTAGTTTTACATCTGTAACGATTATAGTTGTGGGCCTGTTAAACTAATGTGCGGTTTGTACGGTACGCAACGAATACAAAGGGGGCAAATGTGATCAAAGCAGCTATCAGTGGTACCGGTCTGTATACACCGGAAGAGTCAATTTCCAACGACGAACTGGTTGCCAGCTTTAATACATACGTTAACAGGTTCAACGAAGACAATGCGGCCGCTATCGAGGCTGGTGAGGTGCAAGCCCTGCAGGAGTCGTCTTCCGCCTTTATCGAAAAAGCCTCCGGTATTAAAAGCCGCTATGTGATGAATAAATCGGGCATTCTCGACCCCGAGGTTATGCACCCGCTGTTACCCGAGCGCAGAAACGACGAACCCGGTGTTCTATGCGAAATGGCCGTTGCGGCCGCTAAAGAGGCCTTGGCGAATGCCGGACGTGATGTCGCCGACATTGATGCCGTGATTGTGGCCTGCTCCAATCTCCAGCGCGCTTATCCCGCAGTCGCTGTCGAAGTGCAACATTATTTGGGTATCGATGGATTTGCCTACGACATGAACGTTGCCTGTTCTTCGGCGACCTTTGGTCTGCAGGCTGCGCTCAATCTTATTCAGACGGGGGCGGCGAATGCTGTACTCATGGTAAATCCGGAAATTTGTACGGGGCATCTCAATTTCAGGGATCGCGATAGCCACTTTATTTTCGGTGATGTATGTACGGCTGTGCTAGTTGAGCGGCAGGATGCGCTGCAGACCGACGATTACTTTGAAATGGTGGGGGCCAAGTTGAAAACCCGCTTTTCTAATAATATTCGTAATAACTTTGGTTTTTTAAATCGCTGTGCGCCAGGCACTGAAGGTCAGCCCGACAAGCTTTTTGTGCAGCAGGGTCGCAAGGTGTTCAAAGAGGTGTCACCCCTGGTTGCCAATATGATTGTTGAGCATCTTGCAGAGAACGAGCTACAGCCGCAGGATCTAAAAATGATGTGGCTGCATCAGGCTAACCTCAATATGAACCAGTTGATTGCGAAAAGGGTGCTGGGCAGAGAGGCCAGCAAGGAAGAAGCGCCGGTGATTCTTGATGAGTATGCGAATACCAGTTCTGCGGGCTCTGTCATAGCATTCCATAAAAACCGTCATAAAATGGCGGCGGGTGATCTTGGCGTATTGTGTTCCTTTGGAGCGGGGTATTCCGTAGGTAATATCATTCTCAGGAAGTGTTAAGTAACCGCGGTGCCAAAGCAGTGCGCCAATAAGGAATATGGCATGTTAATCATGATCCGCTTAATTATTATCGCTGTTGCGGCGCTAATATTCACGTCGATGGCTCATAGTGCCGGTCAGTACGAAGATCAGGATCCGATTGAAGGGTTTAACCGGGCTATGTTCAGCTTCAATGAGCAGGCCGATAAATACATTCTAAAACCCGTTGCTAAAGCGTACCGCTATGTCACACCTGATTTGGTAAACCAGGGCATTACCAACTTTTTTAATAACCTTGAAGAAGTCGAAACATTTGTTAATTCCTTGCTCCAGGGCAAACTGCACAACGCAACAGTAACGCTTAACCGTTTGATCTATAACACGACCTTCGGCCTGGGTGGTCTCATTGATGTGGCAACTGTGTTTGGTTTACACAATGATGAAGAAGACTTTGGTCAAACACTCGCGGTTTGGGGTTACGAGAACAGCTCGTATCTGGTGTTGCCCTTGCTTGGTCCAACCACGGTGCGTGACGGGATGGCTCGATTTGTGGACGGCTATTTTGAGCCACTGAATCATATCGACCACGTGCACCGCGATGAGCGTCTGATCGCTATGGGCCTTAAAATTGTGGATAAACGCGCCTCTTTGCTCGGCGGGGAAAATCTGTTCGTGGGTACCGATTCCTATCAATTTGTGCGTAGCGCCTATTTCCAGAATCGCGAATTCGTTATAAACGATGGTAACGTGCGCGACCCTTTCGCCGAGGATGATCTCGATAGTTACGACGACTTCTAGCGATACCTCCTGCACAAAACGGAACCAGTTCACCTCAGACATCTGTATTACAGAATTTCACACAGAAGTAACCAAGCTAAACAGCCTCCTGCCTCCGAATCGCCTAGTATTATCCTATTACTTTTTCAAGAACCGGTGGTTCTAAGGTGTACGGTTTGTTTAACTCGCATCAAAAACGTATTCAAAAAGAAAAAAAACGCATGGCGAACGCTGCTAACTTTGATCAGTGGCAGGAGGCGGCGTCTCATCTGGATGTGCTCGAAAACAAGATCGGTTGGAAAGAAAATATCGCCTCTGATATTTACAACTACGAACTGCTTGCCGATCGTCTGAAATTACTGCGCAATTATAAACAAACGGGAAAAATTGAAGACCTCTCTCGCGCTCTACGAGAGGGCTTGCATCATGATCTTGGTAACATGGGAGACATACGGCTTTATCGTCACTGCCATGTAGGGACAAAAAATCTCATTCAGGATTACGTCACCGAAGTATGCGAATGCATAGAATATGTCTGTAATAGCGACTTGCCGCGTACGACACCTGCCGCCAAATTGGACCTTTTTAAAGACATACTTTTGAGTTTTGGTCGTCCAGCGCTTTTATTGAGTGGTGGAGCGTCCCTGGGCGCCTTTCATATTGGGGTTGTCAAAGCCTTGTGGGAACAAAACCTGTTGCCGCAGGTTATTACCGGTTCCAGTGCGGGGTCGATTATTGCGGCAGCGGTGGGTACACATACGGACGAAGAATTACCATCACTGTTTGATCCTGATACACATACGATGAAGGCGTGGCGATGGCAGGGTATGTTTCATGGGCTGCAAGGTAAAGGATTTATGGATCAACGCCAGTTGCAGGATTATATTCGTAGCTATGTAGGCGAGTATACGATGCAGGAAGCTTATGAACGCACCGGGCGCAGCATTAACATAACCGTCTCTCCGGTTCAGCATCACCAAAAGGCCCGTCTGTTGAGTGGGTATACTTCGCCATATATTCTCATGTGGAGTGCGGCGCTGGCTTCGTGCGCGGTTCCATCGGTTTTTCCACCCGTGAAGCTGCTAAAGAAAGACAAGTGCGGGCACAATGTGCCTTACATGCCCCGATTGCGATGGGTAGACGGTAGCGTGGTGAGTGACTTGCCTGTTGAACGCCTGATGCACCTTTACGACGTCAATTACTCCATTGTCAGCCAGACTAACCCTCACGTTGTGCCATTCCTCGATCGCAGTCATGAAGAGCTTAAGCCAGGCCTGGCTTCTTTACCCGGGCGTCTGCTCAAGGCCGAAGCTAAATTCCATGGGCGGGCTGTCTTTGACTACCTGCGCAAAAATGTTCGTTCACAGTTGGTTCGACAGGTCAGTGGTCAGTTTTATTCGATGATGACACAAAATTATTATGGCGATGTCACCATTGCACCGCAGTACAAATTAAGCCATTACACCAAGATTATGGCCAATCCTACGCCAGACTTGGTCAGGGAGTTGATGCTCGAAGGAGAACGGGCGACTTGGCCGCAGATATCCATGATTCGTACCCACGCCAAAATTAGCAAGACGCTTGAGGGCTGTATTGCACGCTTGAAAAACAATGTGCGTAGCCATCGCGCCAAATTGACGGTTATTGCCTGAGCCCGGCATTTTAATTAAGCTTGTGTCATGCAAGGATCATGGCAAGCAATATAATGTACCTGGAATATTTTGGGTTAAAAGAACAACCGTTTTCCATCGCCCCCGATCCCCGTTATCTGTATATGAGCGAACGCCATCGCGAGGCGCTCGCTCACTTATTGTATGGGGTTAACGGGCAGGGTGGGTTTGTCGTACTCACTGGCGAAGTGGGTACGGGTAAAACAACTATCTGCCGCTGTTTTCTGCATCAGGTTCCCAAAAATACCGATATAGCTTATGTGGTAAACCCCAAACTCTCGGCACGTGAATTGTTGGCTACGATCTGTGACGAGTACAAGATTGATTACGCCGAATCTGCCTCGATCAAAACGCTTAATGACCATATTAATACCTACCTTTTAGACGCGCACGCGGAGGGGCGCCACACGGTACTGATTATTGATGAGGCGCAAAATCTGCGCGTTGACGTGCTCGAGCAGCTACGTTTACTTACCAATCTAGAAACCTCTGAGAAAAAGCTATTGCAGATTATTCTGCTGGGGCAGCCAGAACTGAGGGCGAAACTTGCGCAGAATGAACTACGACAGCTTAATCAGCGGGTCACCGCGCGGTACCACTTACAGGAACTAAATCGTGTAGAGGTCGGTGCTTACCTTCAATGTCGTTTAGCGGTGGCGGGGAGAAAACGCAGACTGTTTTCCATGGGGGCCGTCAACAGGCTTTTCAAAATCAGTGGTGGCA
>JBFHVM010000085.1:0-11033 GCA_041589495.1 Oleiphilaceae bacterium
GGTGGCGGCCCGACATATCCTGCTCACCGTAGGGCCAGATGATGCCGCAGCACGCAGCGCGGCCCGTGAAGAAGCGGAAGAACTGATTGCCCATCTCAAGGAGCATGCGCATGCCTTTGCCGATCTGGCCTTGCAACACTCGCGATGCTCCTCCGCCAAAACCGGGGGGTATTTGGGCCAGCTCAGCAAGGGGCAAACCGTGCCTGAATTTGAACGGCAGGTGTTTGCAGCAGGAGATGGTTTAATCGAAGCACCGATCGAAAGCCGTTATGGTATTCACGTGGTCCTTGTCGACCACTATGAGCCAGGCCGTAGCCTGCCTTTTGAGGCCGTGCACACTCGCATTCGCGACTACCTCAATGAAAAAGTCCGCCGCAAAGCTATTGCCCAATACCTGCAACTACTCATCGGCCAAGCCGAACTCGAGGGCATCGACATGAGCAAAAGTGATTCTCCATTGGTGCAGTAATCCTAATTGTGGATGATGGGTTACTGTCGATCTCGTTTTCACTAAATGTGTCATGGGGTAAATTCGGTCAAATCGGGCAAAACAGTGCACTCCAAAGGCTTGAGGGCCGTATTGTTTTGGTATCATGGACGCTTGATATGATGTTGGCGAGAGAGTTTCCATGCAACGTGTTGAGCAACAAGCAGCACGGCGAGAAGTAACGCCGGACCAGAAAGAACAGCACATTTCTTCTTTGTATCCGCACCTAATGCGACATTTTGTGCGATCAAAGGGTGCAGCCTGGAAAGATGTTTTGGGGTTGTTGGAGGAGTGTGCCGATGATACTTATCGGTATGGTCAGCACATGCCGCTTGCAAAGCTCGATGTTATTCTCGATAAAATACTTGAGAAGACCGATGGAGAGGCTTTCGGTTTGCAGGTGGGTGCCAGTGTGCACCCCTCGGATTATGGCGTCATTGGCTATGCCTTGATGAACTGCAATACCCTGGGCGATGCCTTGGCATTTGCAGCCCAACACAAGCATTCTTTTAATCCGGGAATGGAAGTCACTCTTGAAGATAATGGTGCTTACAGCCTTTTTCGCGTGCGCAATACTCTCAACTCTCCTTTTTCTCAGATACTCGTTGAGATGGACTTTGCGGCGGCAATCGAACTGGCTCGGTTTTTAGTTGGGCAGCAATTGCGTGATCAGGTGCGTTTGCATTGTGTACGTTTCATGCACCAGGCGAAAGCGCGAGAAGAGGCTTACCAAGAAGTTTTCAATTGTCCGGTGTATTTTGGACAGCATGACAATTCCATGCGTATCCCGCGGGATGTGCTAGCACTACCCATTCGGTCTGCAAATCCGCAATTACTTAACTCTTATATGCGGAAGGCGCAGCGTATTAAGCGGGCACGCTTTGATCAAATGTCTATGTCGACGCGCGTGGCCCAATTTGTTGGCCGGAGCCTACATCATGGGATACCAGAACTAAAGGAGGCCAGTCAGGCCTTACACATGGGCGTGAGCACGCTTAAGCATAAATTGGCGCTAGAAGGCACCTGTTATCGGGAGGTGTGTGACCGGGTATTACAGGATAAGGCCGATTTACTGTTGGCAAAACCCGGAATGCAGCTTAAGGCGCTTGCTTTTCATTTAGGCTTTTCTAGTCAAGCGGCCTTTACCCGAGCTTACAAGCGTTGGACGGGCCAGAGTCCACAACAGCGTAGAAAAGAGCTAATCAAACAGCAGGCATGAGACCTATTTTCATGCGTCGCATAGCCCGCCCCTCAAGCGCCATCCTTGGTGCGGTAATAAAGGCAATTTAGTAACGATAGGTCGCGATAACGGGATAGTGGTCGGAGATATCGCTGGTGTAGCCATTGTGATATTCCCAACCGCTGCAGAGCGGCCACCACCCGCGCAGATAAGACCAGTACCAACTGTAAGGTGCTTTGAGCGCGATCACTTGCATGCTTGGCGTGTTGGCTGGTGCCAGGTGATCCTTGCGATGAAAGACATAGTCAAGCGTGTCGTTGTAGCACATGTCGTAGCCGCCAGCGTAGTTATAGGCGCGTGACATCCAGTTATTTTCAGGGTAAGAGCCATCGGGGCCATTGTTAGCAAAGTTCAGACTGCCCTGACTTGTGCTCAGCATCTCGCGTACCTGCTTTTTCAAGGAGAAAGGCACGTTCATATCGCCGGCCAGAATGACAGGCTCTGAGGCGGGGATGTTAAAGCCATCAAGCCAGGATTTGATTTCATTGAGTTGAGCCATGCGCACGGTGTGTTCCGTATCGTCTGTCTCATCATGCGTGGCTTGTAAGTGAGTACCAACTATATGGTATTTGTAGCCATTGATGTCAATTTTGGCATAGACCGCACCTTTGTTGGCTTGAGCATCCCAGGAGTTGGCGACATAGTCAGAAAAGACCAGCGCATGCTGCTCTTCAATCAGGTGTTTGGAGGAAATCATTACACCACCGCGCACTACAAAGATCGAGTTGGAGCAGGGGCCAGAAATCGAATCCCAGCCTCCACCGGCGCAGACCTTTCCCAACATCGGGGTGTGGTAATTGTATTCCGACATGCCGGTGATCTGGTCAGCTGCGTGATCACGAAATACTTCCGAAAATGCGATGACATCGGGCAACTCATTAAGTGTGCGCAGGGCTTCCGGCAGGGCTGTTGCGCGGGCGTTTTGGTCCCAGTCCTGTACCGGCAACTGCATGATATTATAGGCCATCACGCTCAGGTCCGGGCGCGCCGCCAGAGCATTGATGCTGTGCAGACAGATCGCCAGCACAATGGTTGATAAGAGAGCTTTACTACGCATGCGACATTTACCTCAGTACTTGTTATTTGTTTAGAGGCGGGTGTTGTACGGCAAGTTTGTGACAAACAAAAGCACCCTTGGAGGGATATAGCTGAAGAGTTAAAAATGGGGGCTGTTCAGTAAAACTTTGCCGAGCGTGCTCTGTGTTTTGCAAACAGCAGTGGCTCTGACCCCTTTTAGGGGGGGCGTTATCGATTTTCGCGGTCAAGGCAGGCTTGGAAGTCGACGTTTTTTAGTTGCGGTACGAAGTTGCAGGGCCCCTGGCGGCTGTCGATTTGCGAGGCGATGATTTCATCCCAGGCGGTGCGGCAGGCGTTGGTGCTGCCGGGCAGGCAGAACACCAGCGTTTTGTTGGCCATGCCGGCGAGGGCGCGACTTTGTATGGTGGAGGTGCCTATTTGCTCAAGGCTCACCTGTCGGAAGAGTTCGCCAAAACCGTCTACTTGTTTGTCGAGCAAGGGAGTGACGGCTTCTGGGGTGCTGTCGCGTGAGGTAAAGCCGGTACCACCGGTAATCAGTACAACCTGTGTTTGATCATCGGCAATCCATTTGGAAAGTGCCGCGCGAATATCGTAGATATTGTCGACGACGATGCCCCGGTCACCGAGTGTATGACCCACTTCCTGCAATCGGTCGACCAGACACTGGCCCGAGGTGTCGGTTTCGATGCTGCGCGTGTCCGACACGGTGAGTACGGCAATGTTCAGAGGAATCAGAGTTTGGCTTATGTGTTGTCCCATTTTCACGTCTCTTACAGGTGATAGCGTTTAGCCGCCAATCATGGCGAGGTGCTGAATGGCACCGCTGTCGCGTTGATTCAGGCGATGTCCGGTTTGTTTGCCGTTTACCACTGCCCGCAAATAGGCATGCAATGCATCCGGATTCTCTTGATTCAGTGCCGGCCGCAGGTCGATGCCCTGATCGGCAAACAAGCATAAATGAAGTTGGCCGGAAGAGGAAACGCGCAAGCGATTGCAGTCGGTGCAAAAGTTCTTGCTATAGGGCATGATGAGCCCAATGCGGCCGACATAGTCCGGATGCGCGTACTCCACGGCTGGCCCTGCATGCGGTGCCCGCGGTAATCGCTGCCAGCCTTCGTTCAACAGCTGCTCTTCGATGACCTTGCCGGATAGGTGCTGCGCGTCAAAATAGCTTTGTTGCAAGCCGGTTTCCATAAGTTCAATAAAGCGCAGACTGATGTTTCGCTGCTTCACTAAAGCCATGAATTGCGGCAGTTCCTGTAACGAGTGTTCGCGCAATAAGACCGTGTTGAGTTTGATGCGTTCAAAACCGAGTTCGGCGGCTTGATCAAGCCCGCGCATCACCGCAGCGAGTTTGTCGTGGCCGGTGATCATTTTAAAGCGCGGGGCCTGCAGGCTGTCGGCACTGAGGTTGAGCGCATCGAGGCCGGCGGCACGAAACTCGGCAAGTTGTTTGTCGATGCGGTAGCCGTTACTGGTCAGGGCGACTTGCTCAATGCCTGTTGTTTGTTTACAGATACGAATAATCTCGGCGAGGTCTTTGCGTAGTGTTGGTTCGCCCCCAGTGATACGAATTTTGCGAGTACCGTTGGCGGCAAAAGCGCGGGTCAGGGCTTCTATTTCTCCTAAGGTGAGTTCTTTTCGTGCCTGGCCGTTGGGGCAGTAGCCATTGGGCAGGCAATACGCGCAGCGGAAGTTACAGGCCTCGGTGACTGACAAGCGCAGGTAGGTGAAGCGACGTTGGTGCTGATCCTGCAACGTGGGGGCGAAACCTTCCGGTGTACTCAGATTGATCAACTTCATGCTTCGTCCTCTAGAAAGTTATGCTGCCGGGCCTCGGCCAACCGACGTTGGAAACGATCGGCTTTATTGGCCAGAAACATGACCACCATGCACACAGCCAGTACGCCGTATAACACCATAAAGGCCGCACTGTGAATGCCCAGCACATCCACGGCCAGGCCAAAGGCCAGTGGCAGGGTACATCCTCCCAGTGCGCCCATGGCAGCGACCAAACCGCCGACGGTGCCCATGGCAGCGGGGTAGTATTCGTGAATGGTTTTATACACGCTGGCGCGACCAAAACCCTGGGCCAGCCCGATAATAAAAATCAAACTGGAGAATACCCACACATTAAGCTCAATACTGATCTGTACATCGCGTTCAATGCCGTGCACCGTCATGGTGGTGGGGGGATAGCTAAGGAAAAACAGACACACCAGGCAGATCCAGAATACCGCCCAATTAACAGCCCTGCCGCCATAACGATCTGCAAACCAGCCGCCAAGTGCCCGCACCATACTCGACGTAGCAACAAACACCAGAGTAAACGCCAGTGCCTGCGACAGCTCCAGCTGATAAGCGCGTGTGTAATATTGCGGAAGCCAAAGGATCAGCGCGAGAAAACTACCGAATACAAAATAGTAGTAAAGCCCGAAGCGCCAAACCTGCAATTGCGACAGGGCTTGTTGCAAGGTCATCACGTTGGCGGGACGTGCTGTGAATTGGGGGCTCTGTGGTGCCCAGAGCCAGAACAGCATGGTCATGAGCAAGAGCCCTGCACCATACACCGGCCCCAGACTTTGCCAGCTCCAGTTCGAGACTAGCCACGGAGCAAAAATTAGTGTGATGGCGGCGCCCGTATTACCGGCGCCGAAGATGCCCATGGCCGTGCCCTGCTGGTTGGATGCAAACCAGTCGGTTACGTAGCGAATTCCCAGAGTAAACGACACGCCACTAATTCCCAGCCAAAGCCCTAACCATAAGTAGTGCGCCAACGATTGCGCATAGGGCAGCAGGAACAAGGCCGGTACTGTCAGTCCCATCTGAATGAGCAGCAAGGTGCGCGGCGAATAGTGTTCGGCCAGTATCCCCGCCGGTATGCGGCCCAATGCACCGCTGAATACGGGGGCTGAAAACAGCAGGCCCAGTTGCAGCGCGCTGAGCTCAAAACGTTCAGCGATGTCCAATCCGAGAACGGCATAAAGTGTCCACACCGAAAAATTTGCGGCAAAGGCCATTGTTGCCAGCGTTAGTGCGCGTTTAGCGCCAGCCAGCTCAATGGGTGTTTGGGTGATGTGGGCGGTTTGATTCATGCGTCCTATTTAACCAGAAAAAAACGGGTATTCCGGTTTTCTAACTCTTTTAGATCGCTGTTTAAGAAGGGACTACCCCTTTGTAGGTACAAGTCGCTAAAAAGCGGGCTTTTGCGCTCAACTCGCGACTATACCCAGGGAGTATTTCTCCTCGCGCGCGGGCTGAGCGACCCGTCTTCAAATTGATGCATATCAAGTTGGCGCAGGGCATTTGCACACACAATGCGGCCTAGACCTGATGCGAAGGAGGCCCCATGTCTGTGGATCATAAAATTAACCTGTTCGCCTTGAGCGACCCCAAGATTAAAACGCTGCACATTACGTGGTTCGCGTTTTTTCTCACCTTTGTGGTGTGGTTTAACCACGCCCCCTTATTGGTATTCATGAAAGAAGCCTTTGACATGACCTCGCAGCAGGTAAAGGCGCTCATGATACTTAACGTGGCGCTTACCATTCCGGCACGCATTATCGTAGGCATGCTGGTCGACAAGCTTGGGCCGCGCAAAGTGTATTCCGGCTTGTTAATGTCTGCCGCGGTGCTGTGTCTGCTGTTTGCCACGGCTAATAGTTATGAACAGCTGGCGCTGTTCCGCTTTTTAATGGGGTTTGTCGGAGCCGGCTTCGTGATTGGTATTCGCATGGTAGGAGAGTGGTTTCCGCACAAGAGCGTAGGCATTGCCGAGGGCATTTATGGTGGCTGGGGTAACTTTGGTTCTGCCGCTGCGGCCATGACTCTACCGACGCTGGCCTTGTTGTATGGTGGCGATGATGGCTGGCGTTATGCCTTGGGCACCACGGGTGTGATCGCAGGCCTGTATGGCATCTTTTACTACCGTGTCGCGCGCAATACGCCCAAGGGTTCTACCTATTTCAAACCCAAAAAATCCGGTGGTCTGGAAGTCACTTCCTGGGGTGATTTCTACTTTTATCTCGCCATGAATGTGCCCATGTACGCGGCATTGGCGGTGCTTACCTGGAAGCTGTCACCCGCGGGTGTGGGGCTGTTGGGCGATACGGCCATGTATCTGATCTGGGCGGGCTTGCTCACGCTGTATGTGGTACAGCTACGATCCATCTGGCACGTGAACAAGGAAAACCTGACCCACGGTGTACCCGATATGGACAAATACCACTTTAAGCAAGTGGCCGTGCTCAACTGGTCTTACTTTGTCACCTTTGGCTCTGAGCTGGCGGTGGTATCCATGTTGCCCCTGTTCTTTCTGGAGACTTTTGAAGGGCTGGATCCGGTGAAAGCGGGTTTGCTGGCAGCCGGTTTTGCGTTTATGAATCTGGTGGCCCGGCCTACTGGGGGCTGGTTCTCTGATCGCTTTGGACGCCGCAAGGCGCTGATGGGCTTGATTGGTGGCCTGGCTGTGGGTTACTTCGTGCTTAGCCAGATCACTTCCGGCTGGTGGATTCCGGTGGCCGTGATCGCCACCATGTGTTGCTCCTTCTTTGTACAGGCGGGCGAAGGTGCCGTGTTTGCCGTGGTGCCTCTGATCAAGCGCCGCATGACCGGGCAGATTGCAGGGATGACCGGTGCCTACGGTAACGTCGGTGCGGTTACTTATCTGACGATACTGAGCTTTGTTGATTACAGCACATTCTTTATGGTGATTGGCTGCTCTGCTTTGGTGATTCTGGCGATCGCCGCCTTCATGGATGAACCCAAAGGCAAAATTTCCGAAGTGTTGCCCGATGGCACCGTTCAGATGATTGAAGTGGGTTAACAACCCTTCAATGGAGTCGGCCGGATCCTGCGGGATGCGGCCTTTTTTATTTCAAGGAGAGCAGCATGACCGTGACACAGGCCTTGGGAGAATCAATGCTTCTGGATGCTGCCTTCAAGACTCTGGCGGGCATTAAGGCCATCAATGAAGACTCCGCCGGTTTGCGAATTCCTGACGAACACTATGAGCAGGAAAACAAAGGGGCAGTGTTTGTGGTGGCCGATGGGGTATCGTCCGCAGAAGCTGGTCGAGAAGCTAGCACCACCGCCGTAGAGCGGTTTATTGACGAATATTTTCAAACACCGGATACCTGGTCGGTGCATACCTGCGGCGAAAAGGTATTGGCGACGCTGAACTTGCGCCTGTATCGCAAAAGTCACGATTACTCCGCTGAAGGTAAAGGCTTTTTAACCACCTTTACAGCCGCGGTCATCAAGGGTCAAACTGCCTATTTCTTTCACGTTGGCGATAGTCGCTTGTGGTTGCTGCGTGGTAAAGAATTACGCCAGATCACTCACGACCACGTGGCCATTCAGGGCGAGGGGCAAAGCTTTCTGTCGCGTGCTTTGGGGATGGATAGTCGCCTCAATATCGATTGTGGTCGTATTCCCCTGCAAGAGGGCGATGTATTGCTCTTGTGCAGTGATGGCGTGCATGACTTTATTGCCCCCGATCGTTTACGCGCCACGCTGGCGGCCAATGACTCTGCCCATTCAATTGCTGTGCAGCTGTGCCAGCTAGCGCTGCAGCAGGGCAGTGATGACAATGTGAGTGCGGTGGTGACCAAAGTAAAGGCTTTGTCGCAACAGTCGCCCGAAGATTATCAACACGCTTTAACGCGTTTGCCATTTCCGCCGGAACTTACCACCGGTATGTTGCTGGATGGTTACCGCGTTGAGCGAGAGCTGTATGCCTCGAGCAGGAGCCAATTGTATCTGGTGCACGATGAGGAAACCGGCACCCGGCTGGTGATGAAAACACCCTCTTTGCACTATGAAGAGGATCTGGCGTACATCGACCGCTTTATACAGGAAGAATGGGTGGGCTTACGTATTCGGCATCCCAATGTGGTGCAGGTGGTAAACCAGCGTCGATCACGCACCTGCTTGTATTACCTGATGGAGTACCTGGAAGGAGAGGGTCTCGATAAATGGATTCTTCAACACCAGCCGCCCAAGCCTAAACAGGCGATTACCCTGGTAAAGCAGGTTGCCGCGGGCTTGGAAGCCTTTCACGCCAATGAGGCGGTGCATCAGGATCTAAAGCCCGGAAATATTCTCATTACTCCGGATCAGCGTGCCGTGATACTCGATTTTGGCTCTGTCTGGGTGGCCGGTTTGTCTGAACGGGGACAGCGCATCGCAGCCGATGGAGTATTGGGTACCGCCGCTTATTCTGACCCCATCTACCTGCGCGGTCAGCACCCGGGCATTCAGGGCGACGTGTATTCGTTGGCAACCATTACCTATGAAATGTTCTGTGGACAGTTACCCTATGGCGAGGCGGCGGAGGAATGCCAATCGGCCTGGGACTATGATCGCCTGCGTTATATTCCGGCCAGCCCGCATAATCCGATTATTCCGGTGTGGTTTGATCAAGCCTTAAAAAAGGGCTGTCATTTTGATCTCGATCAACGCTATGCCACGGTTGCTGATTTGATGCATGACTTGCAACAACCCAATCCCGTATTCTTGCAGGATGATCCGGTGGAACAGAATAATGCCAGCAAACTGCTGTTCTGGAAGCTCATGTCGGGGTTCTGGTTTGTCACGCTCTGTTTACTGATCTATTTATTTAGTCAGGCAAGCTAAACCTCTGCTTGTCGCCTTGCGATCAAGGTAAACAATAACCAGAGGAGAGGGTGTTTTATGTCCTCCATCAGCCTGCGTGAGCGCTGGAATCAAATTCTCAATGCACCGGAAGACTACAGTTTACAGGCTTTGCTCCTGAACTGGTTTTTGGCCGGACTGATTGTGCTCAACCTGATTGATGTGGTGTGGTCTTCCATGCCAAAGGGGGGGTGGGACCAATATGCCTGGATTCCGGCCATGCACGTGGTGTTCACGCTCATCTTTGCGGTGGAATGGTGTGCCCGTTTCTGGGTGGCTGCGGAAAATGCCGATACCTCGAACGGGGCCTGGCGTTGCCGTTTGCAGTATCTGATGTCACCGCTTGGACTCATCGATCTGCTATCGTTCATGCCGGTACTACTTTGGTTTGTGCTGGTGGGCGGCAATGCCGGTGAGGATTTTCGGATTCTCAAATTGGTGGCGATTGTGCGTATGTTCAAACTTACTCGCTATTCCAGCTCACTCACCATGCTGGCCCGCGTCTATCGGGAGAACTATCGTATTCTTCTGGCCGCTGTGGGCATCATGTTGATGGTGAGTTTTATCGCGGCTACGGGAATTTATCTGTTTGAACGTCATGCGCAGCCCCAGCACTTCAGTAGTATTCCCGCTTCTTTATGGTGGGCTTTCGTCACACTGACCACTGTGGGCTATGGTGACGTGGTGCCTATGACCTTGGCGGGTAAACTGTTTGGTGGCGTGGTGATGTTGTGCGGTATTGCACTCGCCGCAACGCCGGCCGGTATTTTTGCGTCAACCTTTGTGCAATTGATACGTGAGCAGGAAAGGGAACGAAGGCGACGCAGGCGGCTTGCGCGCGCGAAAGCTGGCGGGCACCAAAGTGATGATGCGGCCTTGCAAATGGACTTGTCGCGCTCGGAGCAGCGTGAAGTGGATGAGTTAATGAAAGAATATGATCTTACGCTTGATCAGGCGGTGGGGGTGGTTCTGCATTTTCGTCGCTGAAATCGTCCTTCTGCGCGACACATACTTGATTGCGGCCACTGTCTTTGGCACGGTACAGCGCGGCATCGGCAGCGCGGTAAACAATCCACGGGTCAAGATACTCCTGGCTTGCTTCAGCAATGCCAAACGAGGCGGTAATGGCAATGGACTGGTCTTGCCAAGTGACAGGTCTATTCGCAATTAATTTTCGTAAGCGTTCTGCCATGGCGGCGGCCTGCTTGGCGTCGCTTTCAATGGCGATAATACACAGTTCTTCGCCTCCTACGCGGGCAGCCACCTCGTTTTGACGGCAGTTCTCACGCAATATGCGCGCAACATGGCGCAGAGTTTCATCGCCGGCTTCGTGGCCATAGGTGTCGTTCACTTGCTTAAAGAAATCCAGATCGATTTGCACCAGACTCAAGTCGCGCTGGTGGCGTTGATGGCGTTCGAACTCCTGCTCCAACCGGTTCTTGAAATAGCGCTTGTTGTATAAGCCCGTGAGTGCATCGCGCAGGGCCATTTGCGTAATCATGTCTTCGCGGCGGCCGATGACGTAGCCCAGAGTGCCGAATACGATGGCGGTGGCAATGGTCATGTAGGCGTATAGCAAGGGGTCGAACTGAGAGTTGCTGAATGGGACTCGAC
>JBFHVM010000086.1:0-11013 GCA_041589495.1 Oleiphilaceae bacterium
GACCACGATAGGTAAGGTCGTACTTTTTGCCATTCTCGAGGTGCTCGTTGAGCGCCTTTTCTACCATGGGAAAGTCGTCTGGATGTATATGACCCCGCCACATTTCAAAGGTAGGGGCTTCGTCGCTGGCCGCTCCGATCATGTTAATCAGACGAGGACTGTACCAGACTTTATTACGCGGAATATTCCATTCCCAAATACCGTCGTTGGAGGCATCAATGGCACGTTTTAAACGGTTGGACGATTCGCTAAATTGCAGTAGCTCAGAACCAAAGCTGTTGAAATCACTCACCGTCGCAAAGGCGTGTCTTTCACCTTCGAATTCATGCACCGACAAGCTGATTTGGACTTCAACAAAATGGCCATCTTTGTGAAGCCCCTGCACAACGCGGCCTGCTGCCATTTCATGATGCTGCTCGGGGTTTGTCATGTAGCGATTTACCAGTGCGGCATGGTGATCCATTTCCGAACTCAGCAGTTTACTGACATTAATACCGATCAACTCGTCACACGTATAGCCAAAAAGCTTGGCCAGTGCCTCGTTCGCCACCACGATATTCTGCTTACCATCGATCACCAACAAGCCTGTAGGCACCAGCTCCGTTGTAAAACGAAAAATGGCCTCAGCCTTACGTTCAAATTCAAGACGGTCGTTCTGCAAGCGCGCTTCTGCGGTTTCTTCCATGGACTGTTCAAGCTGTGCCCTTGAAGGAATGGCCAAGGCAGGCTCCAGATTTTTGAAGACCACAATCGCCGTGTATACCGACACAAAGGCAGTCATGGCTTTGACGATGCCATGTAAACCATAAGTACCGTGCCAAACGGTATAGATCCCCATGAGATGGGTGAGCCCACAGAACATGATAAACATCGCGAATAACGCAAAAATGCCACGAAACTGCAAATCTTTTCGATGCTTCAAAAAGATCACTAAGGCAATGGGAATGGAGAAGTAGGCGAGTGCCACAAAGAGGTCGGCAATCACATTGGTCCAGAGGATATCCTGCCGCCAGTTGTAGCAATAACCATGCGGCATGTAGGCACCCAAAAACTGGGTAAGACCATCCATCTCAACGACCTCCTATATCATTGGGGCAGGAAAACCCTTTCAGTATGGAATTAACACAGGGAATTACAAGTTGGGCAGGTATAAAAAAGCCGGCTGTAAAGCCGGCTTTGAGACTTAGTCGTGATGCGAAATCGAGATGCGACGCGATGTTGCCGGAAGCACTTCGGTGCGGGGAATTTCCAGATGCAGTACGCCCTGTTTGAGGCTTGCTCTTATCTCATCTCGCGAGGCATCCTCAGGCAAGTCCAGGACACGCTGAAATTCTCCATATTGTCGCTCGACACGGTAATAGTGTTTGTCCTGATCTTCTTTCCGTTGCTCCTTGCGACCACGTATGATCAGCATATCCTTCTGCAGCATCACATCCAGCTCATCTTCTTCATAGCCGGGCACATCAAGACTGATATCATACTGTTTTTCGTCTCCCGAGACGTCGATACTGGGCCGCATCGACTGCATACCGTTATTGAAAACACCCGATGACGGCATACCAAACCCACGCCAGATTTCATCAAACAAACGATTCATTTCCCTGTGCATTTGCAGCATGGGGTGGTTGTCATAAACGCCAGCAGAGCTGGCAGGCACCCCTCCCCCATCATGCCGCACAGCTATAGGAGCACCCTCTCCGGAACTCTTACTTTTCTCTTCATGTTTAAACCAGTTCCAGGGATTCAATTTCTTCAGATTCATAGTCACCTCCGGAATCTCGTCTTACTTAACATACCCTTCCGAAAGGCTGCGCTTACGCGCAGCCTTTGGATCTCACATCATGCTGCCTTGTCTTTTTTAGCGGTTTCATGCTCAATGACATTATCCTGGTTGATCGCGATCGTGCGAGGCTTCATGGCCTCGGGCACTTCTTTAACCAGGCTAATCGTCAGCAAACCATTCACCAAGTCAGCACCCGTGACTTCTACATAATCGGCAAGATTAAACTTGCGTTCAAAGGCACGGTTGGCGATTCCGTGATGGAGAAAATTGCGTTGCTCAGAGTTATCTTTTTTACCCCTAACGCTAAGCACGCCTTTTTCCACCTCTAACTCGAGCTCACTCTTGTCGAAACCGGCAACCGCCAAGGTAATGCTGTAGCGGTTATCGTCTAGCGCCTCGATATTGTAGGGTGGATAACTTTGCGTCACGGCATCGGCATTCATGGCGCTATCGAGTAGCGACGCCAGCCGGTCGAAACCAACGCTGTGACGATACAGGGGGCTAAGATCGATAGTGTTCATACATATCCTCCTAAGAAGCAATACGTTAATTGATCTATGAACAACACCGGAACACGCTGTCAGCCTTGCCCCGGCATTATTAAATCTGTGATCACTTTGGACTTCTTCAAGGGGTAGGCATTCTATAAAATTGTTATAAAAAATATCGCTTTATACAAAGAGATAATTAGCTCTATACTCGGCTAAATTTTGACTTTCAACGGCTCTGATACCATGAGTAACGCCCTCATATATGCCTACCAGCTCTCGGGTCAACAGGCAGGAAAAAAACTCGACTGGCAAACAGTGTCCAGTCAGCCACTGCCGCAAGGTGATCTTTGCTGGCTTCATTTCGATTACACGCATCCTGACACCGCAAACTGGCTCGAGTCTCAGGAAGGCCTGGACGAAATAGTGATTGCCACCCTGTTGAGCGAGGAAACCCGCCCACGCACATCGGTGTTTGACGACGGTGTATTGCTCACGCTGCGGGGCATCAATATGAATCCGGACTCGGACCCTGAGGACATGGTCTCCATTCGCATCTGGGCCAGTGACCAGCGCATAATTACCGCCCGCCACCGGCGCATGCTGTCGGCACAGGATATGGCCCAAAACATAGAAGCCGGCAAAGGCCCCGTTAGCTCAGGAGAATTTATCGCGCTGTTTGCAGAACGACTGATTGCCCGCGTGCAGGAAGTCATCAGCAGCATGGAAGACAAAGTAGAAGAAATTGAAGAGCGCGCTTTAGAGGGCAATGCCAACTCTCTGCGCGGTGAAATTGCCGACTTGCGTCGCCAGGCAGTGGCTTTGCGGCGTTATCTGAAACCCCAGCACGAAGCCATGCAACAACTGCAGAATCCGCGCATTGCCCTATTCAACGATGAGCACCGTGCTCACTTGCGCGAAACAACAAACCATCTGATTCGCTATATAGAAGAACTGGAATCCATACGAGATCGGGCAGCGATCACTCAGGAAGAGCTAGCCAATATGATTGCCGAACAGCTTAACAATCGCATGTATGTATTGAGTATTGTTGCGGCGCTGTTTTTGCCATTGGGCTTTCTCACCGGCCTACTGGGCATCAACGTGGGAGGCGTACCCGGTGCTGACAACGAATCGGCGTTCGCTGTTTTTTGCGTCGCGATGGCCGCCCTAATCGCCGTGCAAGTCGTGGTGTTTCGAGCGAAACACTGGTTCTGAAGCCTACTCCACCGCGGTGCGACGTTGGCGCACCGCTTCAAACAGGCAAATGCCCGTTGCCACCGAAACGTTAAGGCTACTTACCGAGCCATCCATGGGAATACGGGTTAACTGATCACAGTGTTCGCGCGTGAGTCGGCGCAAACCAGCGCCCTCTGCCCCCATAGCCAACACCATCGGGCCACAGAGGTTGGTCGCATAGATGTCCTGCTCTGCCTCTCCAGCGGCGCCGGTGATCCAGATGCCACGATCCTGCAGCCACTTCATACAACGTGCCAGATTGGTCACACGCACCAGCGGCACGTGTTCCGCCGCACCACAGGCAACTTTGCGTGCGGTGGCGTTAAGTGGCGCCGATTTATCCTTGGGCACAATCACTGCATGCACACCCGCTGCATCGGCAGAGCGCAAGCACGCTCCCAGATTATGCGGATCGGTCACCGAGTCCAGAATCAGCAAAAAAGGGGGGACTGACAAGTCATTGAGCAGATTCTCCAGATCTCCTTCATGCTGCTCCGGACTCGCCCTCACCACAGCAACCACACCCTGATGCCTGCCTCGCACGAGCTTATCCAGCTCTTTGCGAGCTACATATTCCAGCGCCACACCTTGCCTGCCGGCATAGTCCAGCAAGCGTGACAAACGCTTGTCATCGCGCCCCTGGGCGACCTTTAACACGGTGATCGTCTCGGCGTCCTGTTTAATCAGGGCCTCAACTGCATGCAGGCCAAAAACCGTACTGTCCTGATTTCCACTCATTACTTACTGCTCAAATTCAATTTACGAGGTTTTCTTTTTGACGGGGCGCTTACGCACTTTCATGGGCTCGGCACCAGGCACTTTAGGGCTCTTCGGCTGCGTTCCACTCTTGCCTGAAGTTTTTTTAGCGCCGTTTTTTTTAGCCGCAGCCCCGGAATCATCGCCGCGACGCGCGTCGGTTTTGCGGGGCTTACCGCCAGTTTTCTTCGCTTTGCTATCGGGCCGTCCCTTGCCACGGTGTTTTTGCTTACCCTCCGGCTCACTCGGGTTACGCGTCGACTTTGTCTCAGCCAGCGGCGCCGTTTCGCCTCGTTTAAGAAGAATACGACGCTTTTTCGGCGGACTGGCTTTTACCAGCAACAGGTCGACTTTGCGCTCCTCCAGATTAATCGCCGCCACCTGCACTGACAAGCTGTCCCCCAGACCGAAGCGCATGCCACTGCGTTCACCCACCAGGCGGTGCTTCTGGGCATCGTACTGATAGTAATCCGCGCTGAGTGAAGACACATGCACTAAACCCTCAACATAAAGATCGTTTAGCTCGACAAACAAGCCAAAACTGGTCACGCCCGACACCACCCCGTCAAATACAGCACCGAGGTGTTGCTGCAGGTATTCGCATTTGAGCCAGGACACCACATCACGCGTTGCATCATCGGCCCGACGCTCCGCCATAGAACAGTGCTCACCAAAGGCCAGCATCGCCGCCATATCGTATGCATAAGGGTAACGCCCGACTTCAATACCCTCGGGCCGAATCACCTGATCACAGTGCTTATTACTATAGATCATCGATTTGATGGCCCGATGCACCAGCAAATCGGGATAGCGCCTGATAGGGGAAGTGAAATGTGCGTAGTGATCGTAAGCCAGGCCAAAATGGCCTTTCTCTTCGGGGCCATAAACCGCCTGACTCATCGACCGCAGCAACACGGTCTGGATCACGTTAAAATCCGGGCGCTCCTGAATCTGCTCGATCAGATTCTGATAATCCGATGGTGCGGGCGACTCACCACCATAGAGCTGAAGCCCCAGTTCACTTAAAAAGCTGCGCAGGTTTTCGAGCTTTTCTGCTCCCGGCCCTTCGTGTATGCGATAGAGGGCTGGCAGTTTTTGCGCTGCCAAAAATTCGGCCGTCGCGACGTTGGCACACAACATGCACTCTTCGATGATGCGATGCGCATCATTACGCTCGGTAGGTACAATGGCCTCGATTTTACGTTCAGGGCCAAATTCAATTCGGGTCTCTACGGTTTCGAAATCGATGGCTCCACGCTGCTTGCGTCGCGCCAACAATACCTGAAACAAAGCGTACAACTCGTAGATCTGCGGTAACCTTTCTGCGAAGTCTTCACAGAGTTGAATACCTTCTGGAGAATCAGGTTCCTCTAGAATGGTACCTACCTGGTTGTAGGTAAGTCGGGCATGACTGTGCATCACCCCCTCGTAAAAGGTGCTACCCTGCATCTCGCCAGTTTCAGAAAGATGCATATCGCACACCATACACAGACGATCAACTTTGGGATTAAGTGAACACAGCCCGTTACTCAGTATCTCCGGCAGCATGGGGATCACATGATCCGGAAAGTAGACCGATGTACCGCGCCTGTGCGCCTCATCATCAAGCGCAGTTCCCGGCCGTACGTAATGACTTACATCCGCAATCGCCACGACCAGGCGCCAGCCCCCCTTCGGATGCGCTTCGCAATATACCGCATCATCAAAATCACGCGCATCTTCACCATCAATGGTGACCAAGGGTAAATGACGAATATCCACACGGGCCCGCTTATCCTGCTCCAGTACCTCAGGCTTTAAGCTGGCCACCTGCTCTTCGACTGCCGCCGGCCATTGAAATGGAATGCCGTACGAGCGAATAGCCACTTCGATTTCCATGCCCGGAGCCAAATGATCGCCCAGTACCTCAACCACTTTCCCCGTGGCATCATGACGCTTGCTCGGCTGCTCGAGCACCTTGGCGACCACATACTGCCCGTGCTCAGCACCTCCACAATCCTCTGTCGCGACCACAACCTGTTGGGTAACACGGGGATTTTCCACTTCAATAAAGGCAATGCTGCCCTCTTTGAATAAACGCCCCACCACCTCCTGCGTGTTGCGTTCAAGTATGTCTACGATCACGGCATGGCTCTTACCTCGATGGTCTACGCGATCGGATCGCACCAGAATACGATCCCCATCAAATACCTGCTGCATTTGCCGGGCCGATAAAAACAGATCGTCACCACCACCGTCAGGCTTAACGAAGCCAAATCCATCCCGATGGCCAATAACTGTCCCTTTAATTAGATTGATACGCGACACAGGTAGATACTGATCGCGACGATTGCAAACAACCTGGCCATCTCGCGTCATGGCAAACAAACGCCTGCGCAAGGCCTCAAAGGCATCGGGATCAGTGATATTCAGTGCGTGTGCAATTTCCGGGTGCGTCGCCGGCACATCCAGCTGCTCCAGCGTTTCGAGTATATGTTCGCGACTGGCGATGGGATTTTCATATTTGGTGGCTTCGCGCTCGGCGTGGGGGTCTTGGCTTTCGGCGGGAGAATTATTTTCGGTATCGGTCATGCGTTTCCATAGTTAAACGTTTTCGGGGCGCAGTATAGCGCGATTGGCCTGTTCAGGCGAAATTCTGACAATCGACACACAACGACTAGTGCAAATGACGCTGATCATCTCGCTGCAGGTGCTTAAAGCCCTTGGCCAGGTATTGCATTTGGTCGGCAAGAATATGGTGATTCTGCAGATAGAGCAATTCCGAGAAAGTGGGTTTAAAAGGCACCGCCAGCAAAGGCATATTCGCCTCCTCCGGTAATCTCGCTCCCTTGCGCTGATTACAGGATCGACAAGCACTCACCACATTGGTCCAGACGTCCTTCCCACCCCGAGACCGGGGCAGTATATGGTCTCGTGTAAGCACTTCTCTCGAAAAGTGCTGCCCGCAGTACATGCACAACTGCTGATCCCGGCGAAACAAATACTTGTTAGTGAGAGGAATATTAATGGCGTACTTTTTGATCGCGCCGTCAACGGCAATAATGGGCGACAGACGAATGACCGAGCGCTCTCCGAGTCGATTATAGCCTCCGCGCATCGTGATGCAGTGATCTCCAAAAGACCACAACACCTTTCCGCTGCACATAAGACTGGTCGCCATTTCTCTACTGACCCAGCGTATAGGGCGACCACTCTTGTCGATTTTAAGTACCACCGTATTGCTCATAGCATATCCTGCCTTGTCTTGGACAGAAGTACTACCGATCGTTACTCGCTCTTCTTATGCAGTCGAGGGTGCGGAGCCTGACGTATGGAGTTTAGCCCCAGCGTCCCCCGCCTTCCCTCAATAAACCTGTGCGTACATGTATGTCGACACCGAACTTAGCGGAAGCAACCATGTTGGCATAAATGCCAACCTACAGACGTCTCCGATCCAGCGTTTTCCGTTTCCCATCCAGCGTCCTGCGCGATGATGCAGGTCGACATTGATGTCGAACCGAACTTTGGGGGAACGACTGCGTTGCCATGAATGCAAACCTACAAGCGCCTCCCACACTTACTCAAATTATAGGCCAGTTTGCTCACTAATTAACCTGTCTTTTTTTTAATCAAGTCTTTAAAGGACAATTTGTGAACAATCACAAACTACTGCCCACTAAACAACCAAACACTTGTACAAACTTTAACCAGACTGATAGGGTATTGGTTACAAACTGAAACAATGCGCAATCTTTTGTCACACTGCGGCCCAGGTGCCAACACGACCAAAGGTACATTGCTAACAGCGAGAGGTCGTTAGAATGTATAACATACCTTCAAACCACATCGCAGACGAACGTGAGTTTGCTTTGCCCGATTTTGATGAACTCAAGCGTCTGGCAGATGAACGCCCTGCCGAACTGGAACAACTACGACAAGACCTGTGTGCTCGCGTTATAGAAAAGGCCCCCGAAGCTATGCAAGCCCGCCTGAAGGGACTGCAATTCCGAATCGACGCAGAACGACGTTTAAGTAGCAGTCCCATGGGAGCGTGCATTCGTATCTCCCGTATGATGAACGAATCTCTCGCCGATTTAAGTCTGGCCTTGAACGATCCAGAGACCTATCTCACACAATACCGCCAGCGCAGCGCCAAGGTAGTTTCACTGTTTAGCCAAGCTTCTGGTTAAAGTCTCTGGCTGAATCGTCCCTGACACGCATTTATCCCACGCGCATCTTGGTCTAAGATGCGCTGTTTAGGCGAACTGCAATGTTGCTAACGCCAAAGCTGCTGTATGAAACTATGCGTCCTATTGACCCTGAATATTACTATCGTCGTTACTTGCACCCGCGCCATTGGGGCACATGGTGTGTACTGATCATTCTCTACCTGATTTCCTGGCTTCCCTACTCCGCCAAAATAAAGCTGGGTCGCCGATTGGGCCTGATGCTTTATAAACTAGGTGGCAGCCGGCGCCGCACCGCGCAGGCCAACATAAGAGCCTGTTTCCCGGAACTGTCTGCCGACGAGCAAGAAAACCTGGTACGGGAAAGTTTTGTATCCAATGCTACCGGCTATGTCGAAAGCACCATCGCCTGGTGGGGCGACCCGATGCCTTTCGTACGCCAGGTAAGCATTCATGGCCAGGAACATATCAACGAGGCCAAACGCCGAGGTAAGGGTGTACTGATCATTGGCGCGCATTTCAGCATCATGGACTTTGCTGGCCCATTGGTTTACCACACAATTGGCTTTAATTACATGTACCGTCCGCAGAACAATAAACTGCTCAATGCCTTTATCGAACGCAAACGCCGCAAATACAGCGGTGTGGGATTCACAAAACGGCAACTCAAAGACATGATAGCCTTTATGAAAGAGGGCAATCTCGTTTGGTATGGACCGGATCAAGATCTCGGCCTTAAGCGCGGCATTTTCGCTCCGTTCTTCGGCATCGAAACCGCCAGCCTCACCACACCGGCCTGGATCGCCCGCGAAACCGGCGCCAGCGTACTGCAACTCGCCCAGTTCCGCGAAGCTGACGGTACTTACAGCCTGCACTTCTCTCCGATTCTTGAAAACTTTCCTACAGATGACGAAAGAGAAAACGCCACCCGCCTGAATAAAGGACTCGAAGAACACATTCGTATTCACCCCGAGCAGTATCTTTGGCTGCATCGCAGATTTAAGACAAGGCCTGAGGGAGAGGAAAGTTTTTATTGAGGTCGGACGTCTGACGCTATTGCTCATTCGTTTAATAGGAATAGCAACAATGGGAGTGAGACCTTCCCACCAGGTAAAATCCAATCACAAAAAGTCAGATTAAGGACGTCAGACTTGCGACCTCAGACGTCCGACTAAGCGCAACAAAAAAGCCGGAGCATTTAGCTCCGGCTTTTATGTTGCAGCGCGTGTAGCTTACTTAGCTTCAGCGCGTGCTTTGGCTTCTGCAATCACTTCTTCTGCTACGTTAGCAGGACACGGTGCGTAGTGCGAAAACTCCATGGAGAACTGACCACGACCTGAAGTCATTGTACGCAGGTGGCCGATGTAGCCGAACATTTCGGACAGAGGAACGTCTGCTTTAACACGTACACCAGTGGTACCCGCTTCCTGATCCTTGATCATGCCGCGACGACGGTTCAGGTCACCGATGACATCACCTACGTGATCTTCAGGTGTGAACACGTCAACCTTCATCACAGGCTCAAGCAGCTGCGGACCAGCCTTAGGCATGGACTGACGGAAAGCGCCTTTCGCGGCGATTTCGAAGGCAACCGCCGAGGAGTCAACGGCGTGGAAGCCACCATCAAACAGCTCGATATCAACGTCCAGTACAGGGAACTTGGCCAGAGGACCTTCTGCCATCATGGTCTCGAAACCTTTCTCGATCGCTGGGAAGAATTCCTTAGGTACGTTCCCGCCCACAACCGTGGAGTGGAAGTTGAAACCGGAACCGGGCTCGCCTGGCTTGATGCGGTAATCGATCTTACCGAACTGACCGGAACCACCAGACTGTTTCTTGTGCGTGTAAGAATCTTCGATAGGCTGAGTGATAGTCTCACGGTAAGCTACCTGAGGCTGACCCACTTCCAGCTCAACGCCGTAAGTACGCTTAAGGATGTCGACTTTGATATCCAGGTGCAGCTCGCCCATACCTTTCAGAATGGTTTCGCCGGAATCTTCGTCAGTCTCTACAACGAATGAAGGATCTTCTGCCACCATCTTACCGATCGCAACACCCATCTTCTCGGTTGAACCTTTATCTTTTGGTTTGACCGCGATGGAGATTACAGGCTCAGGGAAGATCATGGGCTCAAGTGTACATTCGTGCTTAGGATCACACAGAGTATGACCAGTCTGTACGTTCTTCATGCCGACTACCGCGATGATGTCGCCCGCTTGTGCTGAATCCAGCTCGGTACGATCGTCCGCGTGCATCTCTACCATACGACCGATACGCTCGGTCTTACCGGTGAAGGAGTTAAGGATGGTGTCACCCTTGTTCAGCTTACCGGAGTAGATACGAATAAAGGTCAATGCACCGAAACGGTCGTCCATGATTTTGAACGCCAGAGCACGGAACGGCTCGTCAATAGAAACCGTCGCCACTTCGCCAGTTGCTTCGCCGGTGTCAGGATCAGTCAGAGGCTGAGCATCAACTTCGGTAGGCGAAGGCAGGTAGTCAACAACCGCATCCAGTACCAACTGAATACCTTTGTTCTTAAAGGCAGAACCACAGTAAGTGGGGAAGAAGTCCAGCTTGC
>JBFHVM010000087.1:0-10932 GCA_041589495.1 Oleiphilaceae bacterium
AAGTCGGCGATGGCGCGGCCCATACCGCTGCGCAGCTTTTTCTGTAACTTGTTGAATTCGTACTTTTCGGCACCAAGCAAAGACTGCATACTTACCTCGATTAGCCTGTGATTGCAGCGGGCGCGCATTATACCGGTTTTTCAGCAAGGTGGGAGCAGGCTGTGCACTTTTCATGCAAGTTTAATCGCCAGAGAGGTAAGTATGCTGCCCGTCATTGAACAGGTTATCGACTGCCTCGAAGCGCATCTCGATGCCCACCCTGTTACCACCGAGCATGCTCTGATCAGTCATTGTCAGCAACAGGAGCTGGAACCCTACAACCAACTGAACCTCAAACAAAGTCGCGAGCTGTTCTGCGCCCACTTTCTCACTCGGCACGCGCTCTACACCCTGCAGAACCGCTACCTCAAAGCCTTCAGCTTTGTTCTCAACATCACCGTCACTCGCATTGAGCGCCTTCCCTACCAGGCCGGAGAGGCGGCACTCTGCGAGAGCGACCCAGTCAAAGCCTACTACCTGGATTTCAGCCATTACTTCGAAACTTCGGAAGACGAAGTCAACGACTTGCTCGAAAGTTTCTGGAAGCGCTTTCTCGCCAATGATCAGCGTACCGAAGCACTCACAACATTGGGATTGGACGCGGGAGTCGACTATGCGCAAGTAAAACAACGCTACCGTCAGCTAGCGCAGAGTCACCATCCCGACAAAGGTGGCGATGTGGAAGCATTTCAACGCATTCAGCGGGCTAAACAGTTGTTGGATCGGTGTTTTAGAGGAAGATGATGTAGCGAAGACCCAGGATGTGCGGATTAAACTTAAACTATCGTCCCCTTAAGTCTGACTTTAAAGCCAAGACATAACAGGTTTTAATCATCATTACCTGCTATTCCTATGCCGTTTTTACTTGTAGTCTTAACCGAATACATGGCTTTATCGGCGGCCTTCAACAGTGTTGAAACCTCTGTGCCGTGATCGGGGAATAAACTAATTCCAATACTGCCCCCTACAATCACATCGACACCAGAAGCTTTGACCGGACGCTCCAGAACAAAGAGCACTTTTTCAGCTACCTGCTGTGCTTGTTCCAGCGTTGCACAGTCATACAACATAAGTACGAATTCATCACCGCCAATTCGGGCGAGTAGGTCTGCTTCGCGCACCGCCATGCGAATACGCTGCACGACCTCACACAACACCACATCCCCAACTTCGTGCCCGTATTGATCATTCACCTGCTTAAAGTCATCGAGATCAATAAATAGCATGGCGATTTTTTCGTGCTGTCGCTTGGCCAACAAAATGGATTGTTCAAACTTCTCAAAAAACAACGTGCGATTGGCCACCTTGGTGAGAGCATCCGTATGTGCCAGCTCGCGCAACTTGGTCTCCATCTTGTTGCGTTCGGTGACATCTTGCGCAATACAAATGATGACATCCTCCTGCGGCCTTACGTTTCTCCAGAAACATCGAATCCTTTTTCCTGATTTGGTAAGATTCCAGTTCTCACCTTCAAGAACCTCGCCAGTTTTTAGCACCTCCTGAAGAATATTCCGAACATAGTTTTCCTCAGAGCGAGGCACCAAAAAGTCATGTATCTGCCTGCCCTTAACTTCTTCAAGTGACCAGCCAAATATGCGTTCCGCTTCTTCATTCCAATCAAGAATCTCTGACTTTTCGTTTAAAACGGATAAAGCGCCGGGTGCATTTTCTACCAGATTTTTCAGCCATGTCTGGCTACGGGCCAATTTTCGGTTGAGCTGCCACACATAAACGAGCACGGCCACACATACAATGGTCACTAGTACAATAAGTGCCCCCCATTGCTGCACCTGCCGCAGATCAACCCCTTGTTCGGGCTTGTATAAAAAAGAATCCAGTGCATAATTTGCAGGCAATAACCCTTGCTGGGAATAAGTCTCGGCAATATGTTGCCAACGCCCTTCGTGCATGTACCCCGGCTCAACCAGCCCCGCCTGTAACAAGCCCATCATCTGTTTCGCCTCGTAGGCGAGGTGCATTCGGGAATGTCTTTGGCTATAACGCTCATAAATAAGGTCGATAATTTCCTCGGGATGCGCCATGGCGTATTTCCAGCCTTTGATTGTCGCTTCACGAAATGCCCGCACGCGCTCGGGGTGTTTCTCTATCTCCTGGCGGGTGGTAAAAAAGTTATCGCCGTAAAAATCGATGCCTCCCTGGCTTGGTTTAAATAGCGTAAAATCAACGCCCGCCTGCCGGAGAGCAAAGGGCTCATCGGTCACATAAACCGACATGGCCACGACATTCCCGGCCATCAGGTCACGAATATCGAAGCTGTGCGGCACGATATCCAGCATGTCTCGTTTCACCCCTTCCTGCGCGAGATAGGCCAGTAACTCTGCCGAATTTGCTTCGATCATCAGTGGTTGATTAACCAGGTCATGTACATGACGAATGCGATCATCACGCACTGCTGCCAATGCCAGTGGTGAGTGCTGAAAAATCACGCCGAGAACCACTACGGGAGCGCCAGAAGCATGTTTGAGGAGCAGTTCACTCGTTCCCACCCCATACTGTGCTTCGCCCTCAATTACTGCTTCAATGGGGTCTTCGTCATAGCGCGCTTCGTGGATGACTACGTCGAGTCCAACATCTTTGTAATAACCTTTCACGAAGGCAGCATAGTAACCGGCAAACTGGAACTGATGCTTCCACTTGAGTTGCAGATGAATGGTTTCGAGGGAATAGGCCGCCTGCGTTGCGAGGCACAACACAAACATCAAAAAGCAACGAATTAACAACAATACACGCCTCGTACAAGGGTTCGCTACGGAGCATCAGGATTCATGCTCCTATTTAAGCTAACCATAGCACAAGCTCGTTCAAAATCAGACCAATGAACGCTTATGTGTATCAGCTTTTTCCGTCGCGTAGAGTGAAAAGCCGCGCGCCTGATAATTCGAGAGAGCTCGAGGGTGGTCCTTGGAACAGGTGTGCAACCATACACGCTCGGCCCCGGCCCAACCCCAGGCGCATTCAATGGCTTTTTGCAGCAATACGCCACCAAGTCCCTGACCAATGAATTCCGGCGACAGGCCAAAATAGAGAATTTCTATACTGTTGTGTTCACGTCGCAGCTCGAAGTAACCGGCAATGGCCCCCCCAAAATAGGCAACCCAGGTACGCAAGTTCGGATCGGATACCAAGGCCTGCCACTCCTCTTCGGACCACACCAGCCGGTCAACCCACTGATAACCCGCGCCCACCAATTGATACAGAAAACGATTAAAGGCGGCTTGCGGGTGCACTACTTCCTGCAGTTGCATGTTCGAATCCTGCCAGGTGCGTCTGGCAGGGATTAGTGCATCGGGTGTGTTTTGTTCGAGATAGTAGGTGATGAGCTGCAAATTGTTTCTCCAGAATAAGAGGTATTATAGGCCATAGGCCATCGCAGACTTCAATCACTCTCACCGGAATACACTGTTCAATGTTGATTTCAGTTGCGCCCAATAATCTGTTCCTGGCGGAAGCGATAGAACCCGCTCGCTTCTTCATTTCGCAGTGTTTCAGCCTCTGCTCCAAACAGTTTGTTTTGTAGGGCGTTTAAGGCCAGACGCAACTCTTCACCCTCCATCGTATTCTCAAGTTCCGAACGTTGGCGCATGTACTGCTTGCCTATCGCCCTACGCGCATCTCTCCTGTCATCCAGTTCTCGCCAACGCTCAATGGCATCTTTGTCCATGCCTAACTGTTGCCTGAACTGGGCCAAAGCCTGACGTCGCTCTTCCGCAGCCATACTTTTTAACTGCTCCTGTATCACAGGGACAGACAAAAACCGGTCGGAAAACTCCTGTTGCCGATTGTCTTTCACGCGCTCCGCTCGGTCTCCATAAGCCTGCTCGATGGAGGTCACAAAGTCCTGGGTGTTGCTGGCGAAATCCTGCTCGTGAGTCATAGATTCGAGACTACGAGCAATCTGCTCATTCTTGATCACTTCGGACCAGATCTCATTGGCAGCGTCACCAAAAAAGCTGTATCGCATTTCCCACAAAAGGGCACGGCGCTGCTCCGGATTCATTTGCAGCATGTTCTGACGCTCACTTTCTACCCAAAGATTATAAGATTCCATGCTATCGAACATGGCGAGCATATCGGCTGCGTGCTCAGGAAACACTTCTCCTAAATAATTCGCCAATTGCTCCCGCCACGAGTTGGGGTAATGCGCTTTAAGATAAGCCACCAGTTTCTCAAGTGCCTTAATGCGTGTATGGGCGTCATCAATAGTCGAAGCAAACCTGTCTCGAAGCGCTTCCAATACCAATTGACGCTTATCCTGAACAGGAGTGTCAGAAGTAACCCTATGTTGTATGGCTGTGTGAGAAGATTCAGCGACCTTTATGGCAGCGACCTCTTGGACAAGGGGGGCACTGCCCGGCTGCGTTTCGTTATCGATAGAAACCCGCAGCAATCCCACCGCCAGCAGGACCGTACAGATAAGGTAAAATCCCTGTTTTGGACTCATTACGTGCACCTTTATCGTGTTGTTTTTATTGTTGGGAAACACCAATTCGCAGCCGATTCGCGCAGACTTTCTTGCGCTTGCCGCTGCTGATTGCTCATTTTATAATCAGCTCGTAGATAACGATAAAGGAAGCGGGCTATGGCCTGCAAGCCCTGCAACCAACAATAAAAAGGAGGATATCGCCTCGGCCATGCGGCCATCATCAAGCGGATAACAGGTAGGTATACTCTGGCATGGATAGCGCCGAGCTCCCTTGAGTCAATCTGCCCAGTTCAGCGGTCTGGTCATTAGCAGTATTCAAACAATAAATACAACAGGTGAATAGCTATGATGAAACCCATCACAACCTTTGTACTGATCGTGGTTGTCGCGCTCAGCTACGTACAGGTATCTCAGGCACGCGATGCCAACCTCACAAAATATCCCATCGTACTTGCCCATGGCATGGCCGGTTTTGACGACATATTAGGCTACGACTATTGGGGTGATGACTATGGTGTGTTTGTGCTGGATCCATGCGATAAATTTCTTGAGTCCAAGTGCAATCACGACATTAACGATCGTCAAAAGAGCTACGTATCGGCGGTGACTCCCTTTGAGTCTTCCGAAGTGCGCGGCACCCAGCTCGCCGACAATATCGAAAGCTACATGGCCAGCACCGGCTCCAGCTATGTGAATCTGGTGGGTCACTCTCAAGGCGGGCTCGACATACGTAAAGCGGCCAAGCTGCTGTACCAGCGCAAAGGCTATCGCGTAGTACAAAGCCTGATCAGCCTGTCTTCACCACACCGAGGCTCTCCCGTCGCCAAATATATTCTCGATTACTACCGTAACGATATACTCGAAACGCTGGCCAACTATTATGGCAACATTGTGTACGGCGCTGGAAACGACGCCATCGCCGGCGCTAAACAACTGGTTTACGATGATTACGAAGCAGACGGTTTGGTTACCGGTACAAAAGCATTTAATCAGAATTATCCTGTGAGCAGCACCTATGCCCGACAAAGCCGCTCGCTCATGACCGCGCAAAATGGCTCCAGCGTGAACCCCGCACTTTGGTTATTGAGCAACTTTATTTACGACATTGATGGTGACGGTTATTGCATCGATGACTGCAATGGTGACGGTGCCGCGGGTCAGGGGGACGGCTATCGCAGTGATCGTGACGACGATGGCCTGGTGGGCATTAACTCACAGCAGATGGGTTACCGCTTACGCTACTCCGAATGCTGGGGTTGCCTCGACTATGTATATGTGCGGACCGACCTGGGTTACGTAGGCAATCTGAATGCGCCAAATGCAAGCCAGATGACCTCGCTCAGTCACGTCATTAATCAGGACCATCTTGATGTGATAGGGGTGGGACCGGATACTTTTGACGAAATGGAATTCTATGCGGCGATTACCGATTACATCGCAGATGCAGGTAACTAGCAGCTAGCCAAGCCAATACCGGGGAGCCTTGCTTCCCGGTAGCTTAGCGAGGGAAAAATCTACACCGCTGCGGATTCAGCCAATGCGCCCTCACCCGCCAGACCGCAGTCCAAAAACTCGGCATAAATATCCAGAATTTCTTCACGTTCCCAGTGCAGAAAGTGGCCCGTATTTTTCACCAGCTGGTAGCGCGACCTAGGGATGATGCCTGCGGCTTTGCGACTATCGAACAAATCCATGATGGTATCTAATTGCCCCATGATCACCAAGGTTTCGGCTCTGATCTGGCTGAAGTCGACATGCTGATGCAGATCTTTGAGTCGGGTAGCCAGCAGACTGTGCTCATACAGGGCTTTAAAGTGCGCCTCACTCATATGGGCGAATTGCTTAAGAATCTGTTTTTGAAAATGGTCGGGGATATGTTGGCCAAACCGTTCAATCATCATCGGCGCAATATCTGCCGAGCGTCCAGCATTAATCAGCGTTCGCACATCCTCAATAACGGATTGCAATACCGGGTTGGCGCGGGTACCAAAACTCCCCAAAATCGCCCGTTGAAACATATCAGGATAACGTGCTGCATAGGTAGCTGCCAGGATGGAACCCCACGAGCCGCCACAGATGTAACGTTCCCCTGAAAATGGAAATTCCCCCAGCATATGATGGATAACAGCAATCTGCTCATCCAGATCCAAACCGGGATTTCCGCTGAGAATTTCCGAACGCCCCTGCCCGGGCATATCAAACACAAGAATCTGATAATCATTTCTGAAACGATTAACAAATGACTTCCATGCAGAAATAGTCTGCTTGGCACCACTCAAACATAGGATTTGAGCGCGAGGAGCCTTGCCAACATTGTCGTCAGCACGATTACCATAGCAACGATAGGCGACACGGTAACGATCAAACTCAATATGACCGGCCATCTTTTGCATGTACAGCTTACCTCGGTGTTTGTAATTTAAGGCTCAGTGCTTACCAGACCGCGACTTGTCGACATAAATGTCGACCTACATTCAGTTACAGCCCCACACACTAACGTCCGAGGCCTGGCGTCTGACGTCCGACATCCAGCGTCTGACCGTTCTTGTACCAGTTTAACCCCCACCCAGCTGTGACCAAGTAAGCAGTTTGCAGATTGACAAGGATTTACAAAACAGCGGTGTTTTCTGCTGTGACGTATTACGCTGATTTTATTGCAGCCCCAGCAAGCGGGAACGATCGACAACACTGTTTTCACCCAGCCAAATCGACAATAATGGTTTGGCAAAGTCGGTGCTATTGCTCTCGAATATAGGCGCATCATTATAAAAAACACGCAACCCACATTGTGGCTGCCATAAGAGCTTTAGGCGATCATCTTCAACCACATCTCTCGTCATTAACGCCAGCAGGGTGTTGAGCGTGTTCTTCTCTTTTGCCCACTCTTCTGCCGAGGCATTCGCCTTAAATCCCTCGTGCAACACTTCGCGCACTTTGGCTATGTCGAGATCCCGGGCATAGTGTAAGCGCAACTCTTTGACGGTGTTAGCCGACAATAGTTGTCGAGCACGCGCGCTTTCTTCTTCCGGCAAGTGTTCGCGCACAGCACTTGGCAACCATAGCTCAACGCTGTAGATACGAAAAAAAAGGAATCGACGTTGTGCACTGCCTGCCAAAGCAGGAGACGAAAGTGCAGTTTTTCCAGATAGCGCACACCCTGGATCGGTTTCAGTCTTTGCGAAGCAGCCAAAACTCAGAGTGGCACCCAGCCACAAAGCCCAAGTAAATCGATTAAGCACCCGTTGATAATTCTTGTGCGATCAACTCAAGCGCTTTGAGAGGCTGCCCATGTTGCGTGATGGGACGACCTATTACCAGATAATCAGCCCCCGCCGACACCGCCTGTGAGGGCGTCATGATGCGTTTCTGGTCGCCCGCTGCAGCAAAGGCCGGACGAATACCCGGCGTCACCAGCTTAAACTCTTTGCCCAGCAGCGCTTTCAACGGTTTGGCCTCTTGAGAGGAACAGACCACACCATCGAGACCACAACGCTGACTCAGTGACGCCAGGCGCTCAACCTGCTGTAGAGGGGAAACATCAATTCCCAACTCCTGAAGATCTTCACTCTGCATGCTGGTGAGCACGGTGACAGCAATAAGCAGGGGGCGCTGTCGACGCTTGGCGAGTTCCTCAACACATTGCTCCATCATGCGCCGCCCACCCGAGGCATGGACATTAACCATCCACACCCCCAAATCTGCGGCGGCAGCTACAGCCTTCGCCGTAGTGTTGGGAATATCGTGAAACTTAAGATCAAGGAATACGTCAAAACCCAACTTCTGTAACTGCTCCACCACCGCAGGACCACCCCGCGTAAACAACTCCTTGCCAACTTTCACACGGCATTGTGCTGGATCAAGGCTTTGGGCCAAAGACAACGCATCGGTCGGATTAGCGTAATCCAGTGCAACAACAACGGGCGAGGTGGGAACGGGTAACTCAGACATAATTCTTCCTACTAACTGCCGAGGGCCGCTGTCGCCAGCGGCAGCTCGGAACCTTTTATATAATCCAAACGGGGCTTGGTGGACTGCCATTTACGGCAACTGGGGCAAAGCCAGTTCATCAGTTCACCAGAAAAACCGCAGTCTCCGCACTGGTAAGCGGGGCGGGCTTTAAACTGCTGCACAATAATCGACTCCAAGGCATCACGCACCTCCTGATCAAGACCCTGTATAGCCTCAGGCTGAAATTCAAGCCATAGCTTTAAACTGGGCAAATCAGGCGATAGACGCAACAACTCTTCCAACAGTTCTTTGGCCTCGTTCATTGCATGATTGGCCGCCAGGGATGCGATCTCTGCCAGCCGCACCTGCACCTGGCCGGTTTCTCTGAAGAGTCGGTCCAGATAAGGATGATAACGATCAAGCGTCCCAGTCTCTTCACTACAGGTTTGCAGCATGGGTAACGCCAACACGGTAAACTCGGGTGCCACCTGAGGAACCTGCTTGAGTTGCTTGATGGCCTCTTGAAAGCTGCCTGATTTGATTTCTATCTCAGCGAACATGAGATAGGCTCGCACGCAACTACGATCAGCAGCAATCGCCTTACGTAAGGCCAAGCGAGCCTCGACGAGATTATGCTTGTGGTGATGGGCTAATGCGATTTCACACCAGTGGTAAGCACAACGCAGTGACAACTCCGGGTGTTTGCGCAGCTCCAGTTGCTGCGCCGTCGCAACCGCATCGTCCCAATCCTGCTCACGTTCGTAGATGTCGAGTAATAATTTACGGCTACGCAGTCCAAATTCGCGCGACCCTTTCAACTGCATCAACAAGGCTTCGGCGCGATCATAGAGCCCCGCAGCACGGTAGTCTTTGGCTAATTCATAGATAATTGGTTCGGAATCCAGATCGGAAAGTTCCGGATGCGCCATCAGGTTTTGATGCACCAGAATCGCTTTATCCACCTCACCCTGGGTGCGAAAGTGTTTACCGATGGAGATATGTAAAGGCAATGTCTCAGGTTTTACTTCAAGCCCTTGAATAAACTGATCGATGGCCTCGTCATTATAAGTATCGAATAATAACTGGAGCCGGTGCTTCATATCTGACGCGGGAACATACGCTTTCGCGGGCGCTTCATCCTTGCGTTGCCGCGAGAAAGACCCGAGCCCCCAGCCAAGGGCCAGTGCAATCAAAAAAAACAGCCAGAGCAGTCCCGTATCCATCTAATTGCCTTTGGCGGGCTCCCCTCGCAAACGCTTGAGTTCCTCTTCCTGTTTTTTGAGCTTGCGGGATTGCTGCTGCTGACGTAAACGCATCCCCAAGGACGAGGGTAAACGGGCCAACAGGCCAAACAGGCCGCCAACGATAAAGGCCAGAATGAGCCACCAGCCCAAGTGCAGGGAATGCACTTTAAACGCCAGCAGATCAACAGAGACGCTTTGTCCGTTGCGGTAAATGAAAGCGACCGCAAGAATGAACACCAGCAACAGAAGAAGCAGATCAAAGAGTAGTTTGAGCTTGGCCATTGATAAGGGCTCCCCGTACATATATTCGCATGTTATCACGTGCTACATAGCCGGGCGATACCCTCATGCCATTCAGGCCTGACGGCTTGTGGACTGCCGCGAAAATAGCACGACAGGAACGTGGTATGTGCGATCAGTAGCCTTGTTTCAGGCTCTCATTCACCAGATCGCGAAGTTCCTTACCGGGTTTGAAATGGGGTACGTGCTTGGCACCAAGAGTGACCGACTCGCCAGTTTTTGGATTACGACCTACACGTGGCGAACGATAATGTAAGGAAAAACTGCCAAAGCCGCGGATTTCAATACGCTGACCGGAAGCGAGGGTGGATGACATCAGGTCGATGATCGTCTTCACCGCCAACTCCACATCCTTGACGGACAGTTGGGTTTGCTTGGATGCAATAATCTCGACCAATTCGGACTTTGTCATTGATTTTCCCTAAAAAAAATTACTTTTTTTAGTGTAGACAAAGAAATCTAAAAGACAAAAAAAACGGGCCATTGGCCCGTTTTTTTAGATTGTTTAACAAATAGTTAGCGCCGTATCGGCTCTAAACTTACTTGTTTTGCATCTGCTCTTTGATCAGATCACCGATAGTGGTCGGACCTGCAGACTCAACCTGCTTCTCACGCACTTCTTTCAGCGCTTGCTTCTCGTCGTCGATGTCCTTGGACTTAACAGACAAGTTGATCACGCGATTCTTGCGGTCGATGTTGATGATTTTGGCTTCAACTTCATCACCCACTTTCAGTTGCGTAGTGAGGTCTTCAACACGATCCTGGCTCATTTCAGAAGCTTTCAGGATAGCGTCTACGTCATCGTTGAGCTCGATAGTCGCTTCCTTCGCGTCCACTTCCTTAACAGAACCAGTCACGATGGTACCTTTGTCGTTAACCTGTACGTACTCGGCAAACGGATCGCGCTCCAGCTGCTTGATACCCAGAGAGATACGCTCACGCTCTGGATCAACAGAC
>JBFHVM010000088.1:0-10832 GCA_041589495.1 Oleiphilaceae bacterium
AGTGCCGCCATCGGCGGCTTCGATCAAACCATTACGCGCACTGACTGCGCCGGTAAAGGCCCCTTTTTCATGCCCGAATAATTCCGATTCGATGAGAGATTCCGGGATTGCTGCACAGTTAATACAGATGTATTCCTGATGGCGACGGCGACTGAGCTGATGTATGGCGCGCGCGGCCAGCTCCTTACCGCTGCCGGTTTCGCCCTGAATGAGTACTGTGGCCTCGGTGGGCGCCACCTTCTGCATGAGTTTAAAGACTTTGCGCATGGCCTGGCAGCGGCCATAAATAATCTCGCTGATCTGCTGTTCGGCGCTTTTTTCGCGGCTTTTACCACTGCTGCCCGGCGACTCTTTAGCCAGAATATTACTGACGATTTCAACAATATCGCTTTGGTCAAAGGGTTTGGCAATGTAATCCACGGCGCCAAGTTTCATGGCGTCTACCGCCGACCGCAGGCTGGCATAACTGGTCATCACCAATACCGGTACGCCTTGAGCGAGCTGGATAATATCGGTTCCCGGTTGTCCGGGCAGTCGCAGATCCGTAATGATCAGACTAAAGGTTGGCAGGGCATGGTTTTCGGTAGCTTCCTGAATCGAGGCCACTGTCTCCACTTCGAAACCACTGGCTTCCAGTATGTCTTTAAGATTGGAGCGATTGGCTGCTTCATCTTCAATGACGAGAATACGGCTCATGCCCTGCTACTACTCCGCTTGGATATCTGAATCAAACTTGGTCCCGCATGATAACGGAGGCGAGCGCATTATTTCCAGTCGCGTCACTTATTCATCATTTAGTGGTATTTCGGAGCAGTGGCAGAGGGACGCCGGATGCCAGCGTTCACAGGCAAGGGCGAGGTATTCTTCTGGTGGTGCAGCCAGAGGCAGAGTTTCCAGTGGCAAACCCAACAACTGTAGCACTTTGCGCAGATTATCGCTGGCGAGCGACGGGTCAACAGCTGGGGCATGATTTTGCTTGCTGAGTTTTTGGGCAAAGCGGGTCAGTACCGGGAAGTGACCAAACATGGGTGGTTTCAGTGCTAGCGCGCGATAAAGGGCCAGTTGCATGGGGCTGGAATCGAGTAGGTCGGCGCCCCGAATCACATGGGTGATGCCCTGGGCTGCATCATCCGCTACTACGGCGAGCTGGTAGGCCCAAAGACCATCGCGTCTTCGGAGCACAAAATCCTGCTCTACCTGGCGTATTTCTTCACCCCTGAAGAGGTCTTGCCATTGAAAAGATTCTTCGGCGCAGTGCAATCGAATGGCGCAGTCTTCATCTTGTTGCCAATGGCGGGGGCAGGAGCTTATGTGTTGCCCATTATTCTGCTGTAATTGTTTGCGGCTGCAGGGGCAGGCGTAAATCAAATGATGGTTACCGAGTTGCTCAAGGGTGGCCTGATAGCGCGCATGGTGCTGACTTTGGTAGCTCAGTGCATCCCATCTTAGGCCATGGGCTTGCAGACAGTGAAGTATGCTGTTGGCAGCGCCGGCCTGTTCACGCGGTGGATCCAAATCCTCGATGCGCACCTGCCACTGCCCTGCATGCTGCCGGGCGTGCACATAGCTTAGCACCGCTGCAAACAGTGATCCGAGATGCAAGGGGCCCGTAGGAGAGGGGGCAAAACGGCCGCAATAACTGGCCATAACGAGAACAGGAGCCGCGAAGGCTCCTGACCCTGCTTAGATGCCGGTTTGTTTTTCTTTGATTTCTGCCAGTGTCTTGCAGTCGATGCAAAGCGTGGCAGTGGGCCGCGCTTCTAGTCGACGAATACCAATCTCGACACCGCAAGAATCACAAAAGCCGTAATCGTCTTTTTCGATACGATCGACGGTTTTGTCGATTTTCTTGATCAGTTTACGTTCACGATCACGTGTACGCAGTTCGAGACTAAACTCTTCTTCCTGCGTGGCGCGATCACTGGGATCTGCAAAGTTGGAGGCGTCTTCCTTCATGTGGTGAACCGTGCGGTCCACTTCTTCCATCAGCTCCTGCTTCCAGGATAGCAGAATGCCTTTGAAGTGCTCGAGTTGGGCATCACTCATGTACTCCTCGCCCTTTTTGGGCTCATAAGGAGTGAATGCGGAAAACGTATCGGTTTTTTGTTGGTTTGCCGGCATAAGATAGTTCTCTTCTTCAAACAGAATGCTTCTTGCTGTCAAGCCGGTGCAGCAAGCGACTTCAGCTGCGCCCATACGATGCCTTGTATGGCGTAACGCAGGGCAGCACAGCCAGCGAAAATTAGCAGAAAGTGATTCAATAAGCCAACATTTATTGGCGGGGGCATGCACTGGGTCATGTTTCTCCGTGCCGTTCAGCAGCCAAATCAGGGTAAAATCAAAGCCATGTGGTTCTCTAATCTCCAGTCTGCGCGCTTTGTGCAGCGCTACAAACGTTTTCTCGTAGACCTTAAGAATGCGGATGGCGAGATCTTTACCGTGCACTGTCCAAATACCGGTGCCATGACTGGCTGTACCGAAGAAAACGCCCTGGCATATTACAGCCTGAGCGACAATCCTCGCCGTAAATATCCCGGAACATTGGAATGGCTAGAGCTGAACAATGGGCATCGTGTGTGTATCAATACGCAACGGCCAAACGCCTTGGTTGCCGAAGCCATACAGCAGGGGGTAATCCGCGAGCTTCAAGGCTATCGGCACATACAAAGCGAACAGCTCTTTGGTGCAGAGGGCAGTCGCGTGGACTTCAAACTCAGTGCGCACGAGCAAGGGCTGCCTGATTGTTTTGTCGAAGTGAAAAACGCGACCCTGCTGCAACATGGCCATGGTTATTTTCCGGATGCGGTAAGTATCAGGGCGCTTAAACACTTGCGAGAACTTATGCTTGAGCGGCAACAGGGGGCGCGTGCGATGTTGCTGTATTGCGTCAATCATACGGGTATTGAAATGCTAAGTCCCGCGCGTCATATTCACCCGGACTACGCGCAATGTGTGATGGAAGCGGCCAAAGCAGGGGTAGAAATGCTCGCCTACCGAACAAGTATTTCACCGGAAGAAATTCGCATTACCGATGCTGTTCCGCTCACGCTTCAGTCGTAGCACGAAGGTATAGCGCTTCGCTGCGAATCTCAAAAGCGACTGGAGAAAGCCGCTGACCACTGCAGGGGCCGCTGATGCATTGCCCCGAATCCTTATCAAACAGGGCTCCGTGGGTGGAACAGATAATCCATTGCTTATCGTGGGTTAAAAACTGATGAGGCATAAATTCCAGAGGGGTGCCCAAATGTGGGCAACGATTCTCAAAGACGCGAATGGTTTCATCTTGGTAGACCGCAAAGATGGTGCGATCGCCGTGTTCAAAGCCTAAACACTGTTTTTCGCGGAGTTCGTCGAGTTCACATAAATAAAGATTAGTGTCCATTTTTAGCCGTTTGCTTTGATGCCTGATAGCTGGTCTATACTGGTTGACGAGATCGAGTAGGAGATTGCCCGGGTGAAAACCATATTGCTTGTGGATGACAGCCGCATATCGCGACTTATGCTGAAAGCCATTGTACAAAATAAATTTGCTGACTGGACCATTCTCGAAGCCGAGAATGCTCGCGTGGCCTTGGAAATGGCCAAGGAACACATGCCAGATGTGATTACGCTGGATATGAACATGCCCGGCCGGGATGGGCTGACCATTGCCCCGGAATTGCAGGCGTGTTGCCCCAACAGCCAAATTGCCCTGCTCACGGGGAACGTGCAGGAAAGGGTAAAATCACAGGCTTTAGATCAGGGACTAACTTACATCGCTAAACCTATCACTGAAGACAAAATTCTCGATTATTTGCAGCCCCTGGCACAGTAGCCGGTCATTCGGGCCTTGGTATTTGTTGTTCAGTTCCTTATTATCGGCCGTGTCTTTTAATCGCTTGCCTTGGGAGCGCATGCATGTTCGCGGACATCTTTAATCTGGTTATCGACACTTTTGCCACTCTCTATCTGATGGTCATCTTGCTGCGCTTTATTCTGCAGCTGGCAAAAGCTGACTTTTATAATCCCATTTCGCAGTTTGTGGTGAAGGCGACGAACCCTCTATTGATTCCCTTGCGTCGTGTTGTTCCCGGTTTTGGCGGCGTGGACATTGCGAGCCTCGTATTGGCCATCGCTTTTCAGTTTGCGGTGCTTTTGCTCAAAGTGCTGGTGCTGGGCTTTGCCATGCCCAATATTGTGGGCTTGCTGGCCATGTCGCTGGTGTTGGTGCTGGGTATGCTCATCAAAATCTATTTCTGGTCGCTGCTTATTATGATTATTGCCAGCTGGATCGCGCCCGGTAGCATGCACCCTGCTTTGGTGTTAATTAATCAACTGTGTGAGCCAGTGATGAAGCCTTTCCGTAAGCTTTTGCCGCCCATGGGAGGCCTCGACCTATCGCCCATTTTGGTGTTTTTGAGCTTGCAGGTATTGTCGGTGGTGGTACAGCACTTGGCTCAGCAGGTAGGTTTGAGCTTTTCGCTCATGTGACGCTGTTCTCAGCGTTACCAAAGTCGTCTGATGTGATACACAGAGAAACACGCGCCATAGCGGCTTAATCTGCTCAGGGCTGCTGCGCTAAATAGTTGATAATAAATAGAATAATACGATAGTTGATGCGTGACTATGATGCGGCGGATACTCCGGCGGGTTTTGACTGGCTTTACAAGTTTGAATACTGCCTATACTCAAGAAATACGCCTCAGAGGCGTTACAGGGACATGAGTTTGACGGGCGCAGGTGAATGAGATGGCAGTCAATGGTTTTTCGCATCAGGTCGAAGCCTACAGCGACTGGAAGCAAGGCTTAATTGAAGAGATCGGACATTACCGAAGTTGGTTGGTCGATAACGGGCTGGCTTCGGAAGATATGCAGCAACGTCTCGAACGGGGCTGTAAGCTGCTGCACGAAGACCAATTGACCATCGCTTTTGTGGGGGAATATTCCCGCGGTAAGACCGAACTGATCAACGCTCTTATTTTTGCAGAATTCGGTCAGCGTATGCTGCCCTCCCAGGCGGGCCGCACCACCATGTGCCCTACCGAGATTTTTTATGATAACAGTCGCAGCGAGAGTTACTTGCGCTTGTTGCCCATCGAAACCCGTTTGCAAAACCAGTCCATCGCCGATCTCAAACAGGACCCCAGTGCCTGGCAGGAAGTACGCATCGACACCAATGACCCCGATCTGATGAGCTTTAGCCTCCAGCAGGTGGCGAAAAGCCGCAGTGCGTCGCTTAACGAGGCCCGTTCGCTTGGCTTCGATCTGAGCTTGTTGGAGCGGGTGCAGGGCAGTCAGGACGAAGTTTATATCCCGGCTTGGCGCCATGCCCTGGTGAGCCTCGATAGTCCCTTGTTGCGGCAGGGTTTGCGTGTGCTTGATACGCCGGGCTTGAATGCACTGGGTGCCGAGCCCGAACTGACCATCAGCATGATTCCAAGAGCGCAGGCCATTGTGTTCCTGCTCAGTGCTGATGCAGGGGTGACCGCTAGCGATTTGGCTATTTGGAAAGAGCATATTAACACTGCGGCGGCCGATCACCGGGCCGGGCGTTTTGCTGTGCTAAATAAAATTGACGTACTTTGGGACGACCTGCAGGGCGAGCGCCAGACGGCGAATGCCATTGAGCGCGTAAGGCGCAGCTCGGCGGAACATCTGGGGATCGAAACCGAGGCGGTGATTCCTTTGTCGGCGAAGCAGGGCCTGATTGCGCGCGTCAAACAGGATGAGGTGTTGCTGCAACGATCCGCGCTGCTCAAGCTTGAGCGTTTGATTTCGCGACAAATTCTGGCCCAGAAAGAAGCCCTCATGTATGAGGTGTTGATTAAAGATTTGCTGGCCATGCTCACAACCAGTCAGGATGTGCTCAAGCAGCGGCTGCAGGTGCTTTACGGCAAATATGATCAATTGGCCGATGAGGCGGTCAGTAATGAGCATCTTCAAGAGTTGGCGAGCCAGACCCATAGTCAACACGATCTGTATTACAAAAAACTGATTACACTTCAGTCCAGTCGCCGCCTGATGCAGTCGCAGGGCGAAATTCTTCAACAACTGGTGAGTCCTCAGAATTTCGATGAACTGCTCGCTAATACCCGTAAGAACCTGCATGACAGCTGGAGCACCCTGGGTATGAATCGGGTAATGAGCCAGTTCTTTATCCAACTGGACCAGGTGCTCGATAATATCTGTACTGAGGCGCGTCTGGCCGACAAAATGGTGTCGGCCATCTATCAGCGGTTTACTTCCGACATTGAGGCGCCGCCCATGCAGCCAGGGGTGTTTTCGATTAAACGGGAACGTAAACAGCTCAATGAGCTCAAGGCGCGTTCCATTAGATTTCGCCGTAATCCCCGCATGTTAATGACCGAGCAGACCATACTGATCAGGCAATTCTTCCATACCTTTGTCAGTGAGGCCCGCGCTATTCACGCGAGAGTGCTTGATGAAGCCAAACGCTGGCCAGATGAAGCACTGTTACCGCTCATGCAATATACGCTGGAACAGAAAAAGGCCCTCGAAAAGCAGGTTGACGAACTCAAACGTCTGGCGAGTAGTTCGCGCACGGCACGTGAACGACAGCAGGCACTGAAAGATCTGAGCAATCAGATTCACGCGCAACTCAGTCGTGCCGAACGTATTCAGGAACAGCTCAAACGGCCGCCGCCCAGTCAAAGCCATTTAATAGATCAGTTAGGTGCCTGATCGGCTCCGGCGCGATGTTGCGCTCAACAGGACAGACAGCTACACTCGCGCTTTCTTCCCATAACGCATTATTGAGCCGGAATGCCCAAGAGCCTACCTGCTGATTCGGTTGGACTAGTTCAACCTCAGCGACTTCATTTTGATGAGCCATTGACGCTGGTTTGCGGTAAAACGCTGCCCGCCTACGATTTGGTTTACGAAACCTATGGTGAGCTGAATGCCCAACGCAGTAATGCAATTCTCATCTGTCATGCGCTGAGCGGTGATCATCATGCGGCCGGCTATCACAGCATGGAAGACAGCAAGCCCGGCTGGTGGGATTCCTGCATTGGTCCTGGTAAGCCCATCGATACCAATCGCTTTTTTGTGGTCAGCCTGAATAATCTGGGTGGCTGCAATGGCAGCACGGGGCCCAATCAGATCAATCCCGAAACCGGAGAACTGTACGGGCCGGATTTTCCCATTGTGACGGTGAAGGACTGGGTGTGCAGTCAGGCGCGCTTGGCGGATTACCTGGGTATTGAAGTGTGGGCTGCCGTAGTCGGTGGAAGTCTGGGAGGCATGCAGGCTCTGCGCTGGTCACTGGATTACCCGGATCGCCTGCGTCATGCAGCGGTCATTGCCTCTACGCCCAAACTGACGGCCCAGAATATTGCCTTTAATGAGATCGCCCGTAAAGCCATCACTTCGGATCCGGAGTTTCATGGCGGCCACTACTATCGTCACGAGACTGTGCCGGCCAAAGGGCTTATGTTGGCCCGTATGATCGGTCATATTACTTATCTCTCGGACGAGTCGATGGATGGTAAGTTCGGCCGTGATTTAAAGGCGACCGAATTTAATTTTGGTTTCGATGTGGAGTTTGAAGTTGAAAGCTACCTGAACTATCAGGGTAAGCGCTTTTCCAAGACCTTCGATGCCAATACCTACCTGTTGATGACGCGTGCACTGGACTATTTCGATCCGGCAGCCGACTTTGGTGGTTCTCTGGAAGAGGCCATGGCCCATGCCAAGTGCGGATTTTTTGTGGCCTCGTTCAGCACCGACTGGCGATTTTCGCCCGCGCGTTCCGAGCTGATTGTGGAATCATTGGTGAAGGCCGGCAAACAAGTGAGTTATGTCGAAATCGACGCGCCACATGGCCACGATGCTTTTCTTATACCTACGCCGCGATATGTTTCGGTGTTCTCGGCCTATATGAATCGCGTGGCCCGGGAGGTGTGCGATGCGAGCTGATTTGCAGGTTATCGAACCCTGGATCAAACCGAATACGCAGGTACTCGATCTGGGTTGCGGTGACGGCACGCTGCTGGCCCATCTGCAGGAAACCAAACAAGTACTGGGTTACGGGCTCGAAATTGGCGAAGAGCAGATTACGCGCTGTATCGAAAAAGGCGTGAATGTGATTGAGCAGAACCTGGACTCCAAGGGGCTGGCGAACTTTGCCGATCAGCAATTTGATACGGTGATTATGACGCAAGCCTTGCAGGCTGTGCGTCGCCCCGACGTCATGCTCGACGAAATGCTGCGTTTGGGCCGGCAGGGTATTGTGACCTTTCCAAACTTTGCGTATTGGCGCTGCCGGCAGTACCTGTTTTTCAAGGGCAAGATGCCCATGTCCAAGTCGCTGCCGCATACCTGGTACAACACGCCCAACATTCATCTGTGTACCTTCAAGGACTTCGAGATCTTGTGTAAGCAGAAGGGCATCCGTATTCTTAATCGAACTGTCGTGAATGCGCAGTTTGAGCAAAACCGCTTTGCCTTAATGTGGCCCAATCTGCTCGCCGAGTTTGCGGTGTACCGTATCGTCCGCTCCTGAGCACTCAACGCGTTCTATTTAAGGAGGCATTATGATCCCTCGCTACTTTCTTACGTTGTTAGCGGCATTGTTGATAGGCCTGAGCATGCCGCTCAGTGCGGAGCAGAAAAAAGTCTTCGATGGCCCCAACGGCAGTGAATACGAAGTGCATTACAACGCTTTTACCAGCACCTTTCTCGAGCCCGATGTCGCCAGGCAATATCAGCTGATTCGCAGCCGCGCGCTTGGTGTGTTGAATATCTCGGTGATTCGCGTGGCACCCGATGGGAGTCGCAAGGCAGTGGGTGCGGTGGTGCAGGCAACGGCTACCAATGAACTGCAGCAGCCCAATCACCTGTCGATGCAGCAAGTAAGGGAAGGGCCCGCGATTTACTACCTGGCCCAATTCCAGTTTGAAGAAGGCAAGTACCTGCGCTTTGATTTTACGGTGTATCCCGAAGGGGCGGTCGAAGGCCTGAAACATCGCTTCAGTCAGGCTTTGTATAATTAGCGCATCACGCGAGCAGGCAACGAAAAGGGCTGAATTGTATATGAAAGTGGTATTGGCCAGTGGCAATCAGGGTAAACTACGTGAGCTGGGTGCACTGCTCAAAGACGTGGGTATGGACCTCGTCGCGCAGTCGGAATTCGATATCGCCTCGCCACCGGAAACCGGCCTCACCTTTGTCGAAAATGCCTTGATCAAGGCCCGCCACGCGGCTGCTGAATCCGGCTTGCCGGCACTGGCCGACGACAGCGGCATTGCCGTGGATGCGCTGCAGGGAGCACCGGGTATTTATTCGGCGCGCTACGCTGGCGAAGACGCCAGTGATGCCGACAACGTGAATAAACTGCTCGAAGCCATGCGTGATTTTGCACAGGAGGGTCGCGGTGCGGCCTTCCATTGTGTACTCGTTTATCTGCGACATGCTAAAGATCCCACCCCTCTCATCGCTCATGGAAAATGGCAGGGACGTATACTGGAGGCTGTGCAGGGCGAGGGTGGTTTTGGCTATGACCCCGTATTCTGGTGTCCTGAATTTGAGACCAGTGCGGCCATGTTGAGTCGTGAAGATAAAAACCGCATCAGCCATCGCGGTAAGGCTTTAGCGCTGTTGCTGGAGCAATTACGCGCCACGCAGGCATGACTGGAAAGCTGCCGCCACTGAGTTTGTATGTACACACCCCCTGGTGTGTGCGCAAATGCCCCTACTGCGATTTCAATTCCCACGAGTTCCAAAGTATTCCTGAACAAGCCTATCTCGCTGCGCTTATCAAAGACGTGCAACAGGAGCTGGATTCTGTTCAGGGCCGCACCTTGCAGTCCATTTTTGTGGGTGGTGGCACGCCCAGTGTCATGTCGGGTGATTTCTATCAAAGGCTGCTTGCGAAACTGGCTGAACTGCTGCCCTTCGCGGACGATATTGAGATCACCATGGAAGCCAATCCCGGCACCACCGAAGCGGCCCGCTTTGAAGCCTATCGCGCAGCAGGCATTAATCGGCTCTCGTTGGGGGTACAAAGCTTTCAGGACCCACAATTGAAGGCGTTGGGGCGCATTCATGGTGCCAAAGAAGCTATCAGGGCGGTGAGCGAGGCGCGCAAAGCCGGCTTCGATAATCTCAATATTGATCTGATGCACGGCTTGCCGAAACAAAGTGAAGCTTTGGCCATGCAGGATCTGGAGCAGGCCATCGCTCTGAATCCCTCGCACATTTCCTGGTACCAACTCACCATTGAGGCCAATACGGCCTTTTACTCTTCGCCGCCAGTGTTACCGCCCGATGACACCCTTTGGGCGATACAGGAGACAGGTCAACATAAACTGGCGCAGGCTGGCTTTGCCCAATACGAAGTGTCGGCCTATGCCAAGTCGGGTAAGCAGGCGCGCCATAACCTCAACTACTGGCAATTTGGCGATTACCTGGGTATTGGTGCCGGTGCCCACGGTAAAGTTTCACAACTTAATGATAAGGGCGATCTTGAGGTACTGCGTTACCGCAAGACGCGCATGCCCGAGCATTATCTCAAGCCCATGCTCAAATATCGTATTGGAGAAGAGCTTGTGGCCCGAGAAGATTTACCCTTTGAGTTTATGATGAATGTGCTACGTCTAAATGAGGGAGTTAGTGAGCACTTGTTTACCGATAGAACATCTCTACCTCTGGAGGTGGCCGAGAGGAATCTTTCTGCCCTTAGAGAAAAGGGCCTGCTGGAGCAGGATCGACTGGCCGCTACCGCACAGGGCCGTTTATTCCTTAACAGCGTGCTCGAAACCTTTGCAGAATGAGCCGCGAATCAGGTCCCGACGCACTCTTCGTTTACGGTTCCCTGCAACCGCACGAGGCCA